>PFIP01000071.1 GCA_002782675.1 Candidatus Infernicultor aquiphilus | reverse complement strand
GGAATTAATTAAGGCCTTACCTTTATCCCAATTATGAGCTTCTAAGCCTTTTTCAATTTCTTCTGCATTAGGACTATCAATACATAAAGGGACATCCACCGCCTCTTGAACAGTTTTTACTAACCATTCCATATTTTCTTCTTTATCGCCACTGGCGGCGGAGGAATTGACATCCAGCATCTCAGCTCCACCCTCTACCTGGTTCCTGGCTAAATCTTGAATAGCTTTTACATCTCTATTCTCAATCATTTCTCTAACTTGTTTCCGGGCAGAATTTAATTTTTCTCCGATAATTAACATCATTTAACCTCCTTTTTTACAAATACAAATAAATTATATTAAATGATTATACCTTATTACTTGCTCAGTATCTATTGCAATTAGAATATTTGTTTTAGAGGTTAGGTATCTCCCTGACAATTTCAGGAATGATTTCAAACAAATCCCCGACTACGGCTATATCCGCAATCTGCATCATGGGTGTATCTGGGTTTTTGTCTATAGCTATGATCAAATCACAAGACTGCATTCCTACAAGATGCTGAATCTGTCCGGAAATGCCGCAGGCTATATAAACCTTTGTCTGGACTGTCTGTCCTGTCTGTCCGACCTGGTGCGCATAAGGGATCCAGCCCGAATCAACAGCTGCCCTGCTTGCACCTACAGCTGCACCGCCTACCCTTTCGGCAAACTGCTTTAAAAGTTTAAAGCCTTCTGGACCTTTCATTCCTCTTCCGCCTGATATTATTATCTGTGCATCGGCAAGATTAAAAGCAGTTTCGGTACTATGGAAAACATCTATTATCTGTTTGATCTTCTCGGTATCACTGGTAAGCATCTCTTCTTTTATAATTCTGCCGGTACGGCCAGGATCGGGTTCCGGCGATTTCATGACTCTTGGCCGTACGGTCGCCATCTGAGGCCTGTGGTTTGAACAGCGGATAGTGGCCAAGATATTACCACCAAAAGCCGGTCTTGTTTGAAGAAGGTCACCGTTTTCAGGATCAATGGAAAGACCGGTACAGTCAGCTGTAAGACCACAATGTGTCATTACGGCAACTCGTGGAATCAGGGCACGTCCCCTGGTTGTGGCTCCGCAGATCACAACTTCGGGCTTATATTCTGCGATAAGGCGTTTCATGATTTTTGCTTCGGTTTCATCGACAAAACCGGATAATCCCGGATGGTCAACCACTATTGCGACATCTGCTCCATACGCAAAAAGCGACTCCGGTTTTCCTTCAATACCGGATCCCATGACCACAACCCAGACTTCACTCTTTCTAAGATCCGCAAGAGTTCTTGCAGCACCTGTCAGTTCGTGTGTCACAGATTGTATTTCGCCAGACAAAATCTCAGCGACTACCCATATATTGCGATATTCTTTTCTTTCAGCATCTGTAAAAGCTATCATTTTTACCTCCTCTGAATCAAACTATACTTCGCAGTCTTAACTCTCTTAGCAGGGTCTGTGCACATTCTATTGAAGATCCTTCAATCTTTTTTGTGCTGGTGTGTCTGGGTGGTGGAGGCTGTATTTTTACCACCCTTGTGGGTGATCCGTTCAGACCGATTTTTGAGGTATCCGCACCTATATCATCGGGCTTCCATACTGGTATTTCACATTTATTTGAAGCCAGTCGGCCTTTAAGTGATGGTACGCGGGGTATATTGATGTCTTTTACGACGGTTATTACTGCAGGAAGAGACATTTCACATATATCATAACCATCTTCATGCATCCTTTTGACCCTGATGGATGAAGAAGATATCTCTTCCACAGCCATAACATAAGTTGCTTGAAGCCAGTCAAGATGAGCTGCAATTCCAGGACCTACCTGGGCTGTATCTCCATCTATGGCCTGCTTACCGCAAATAACAAGATCAATATCTCCGATCTTTTTAATGGCTTTGGCAAGGGCATAGCTTGTAGCCCATGTATCCGATCCGCCAAAAGCCCGGTCACTGAGCAGAATGGCTCTGTCAACTCCTACTGAAATAGCCTCTCTCAGGCTTGCTTCAGCTTTTGGCGGACCCATTGACAGGGCAATCACTTCTCCTCCGAATTTGTCTCTCAACTGTACACCTTCTTCCACAGCGTAAGTATCAAAAGGATTCAGGATCGCTTTCATACCTTCTCTTACTATGCGTTTTGTTTCAGGATCGATTTTAGCATCGTTAGTTGCTGGTACCTGCTTGATACATACTACTATTTTCATAACGCCTCCCTGCAATTACGGGCTCTCAGACCCAGATATCTTTAATCAGATCGTATTGTGTTTTAAATCCGAGCAGTGATAGGTAAACGCCGCACCCCGGATATAATTTGTGGAGCATTTTTAAAGTGGATATAGGGTCATATTCGGCATTCCCAGGTATTTCATAGCCGACTGCTTCCGAAAGAAGATGCAGTTTTCTGCTCATCCAGGTCCCTATAATTACCGGTATTTCAGGATATTTTTCAAGAAGTCTATCGACAACTTCATTTCTCTCTATCAAAGGCTGGGTAATAATGTAAGTGGCACCTGCTTTCATTTTTCTTTTCATCTTTTCAAATTCATGTTCTTCCGGTTCATAAGGATTAAATGCGGCTCCGAGTACAAAAGTATCCGGATACTCATGGTTTATGTACTTTAACAGTTCAACAGAAGTGACGGATTCGACATCAGTGGCGCCTACATCTGAAGGCTGAAGTTTGGGAAGACGCTCCGAACCATCTCCAGTTATTATCAGGAGATACCTGATTCCTTTTGACTTACATATGTCAAGAATGTTGTCCAGATCATCTTTCGTATGAAAAGTATTCAGGTGAATCATCACCTGCTCTGACATAACGGGAAGGTCAAGTTCCTCAATTATTTCTGTTCCCTGGAATGACAGAAGACCCATTGTATTATCGGTTATACATGTACAATAACTGCTGTCCATAACCCTGAGATATTTATTTGAAAATATTTCAAGATCCTTTTCAAGCTTTTCTGAATCCTGTTTGGGTGGTAAAACTTCAATGTGGTAGATCTTATTCTGGATGTGATGAATCATGATACTCTCCTATCTCAATTAAATTGGTTAAATTAAGCCTTTTCCATAATATGACGCCAGTTTCTCTTAGGCTACAAAAGTTTTTGCCTTGTCTGCCGCAGAAGCAGCATCAGGAGAATACCCATCTGCCCCTATTTGATTAGCATAATTTTGAGTAATTGGTGCCCCTCCAACCATTACTTTTACTTTATCCCTTAATCCTGCAATATCGAGCGCCTTTATTACCTCCGGCATATTTAC
>PFIP01000048.1 GCA_002782675.1 Candidatus Infernicultor aquiphilus | reverse complement strand
TTTTGGTTCAACGGCAATCGTAATAGGTCTAAACCCAGCAGTAGCAATATTTAAATACATCTTATGTTTTGGTTCAACTATAGAAAAATATAGACTTTTAGAATATACATATTGCTTAAAGAGCTTTAAATATAATGATCTCTTGAATTTTTTACCAAGCTAACATTTTAATTAAGTAATTTTATTTTATTTTATTTTAACGCTTTATTCATAACGTTTTGCACAATATTTGCAAAAAACACCTGGTAAAATTAAATAAACATAGAATTGCTTTTATCAGGATTTGTTCCCAATACTTCTTCGGTAAAATAACCTTCACTAATTAATTTTATCATAGAAATAAAATCTTCTTTAGGATTAATAGCCTTACCTAATTCCCCCTTAAGCTTAATTATATTGGCCGGAGTTATTTGTCCTCTAAAAACAGATTTTTGGTGATGGTTTAAATATTTTTTACAAATTTTAAAAATTTTATTAACCCTTTTTTCATTTATATCGTAAAATACAAAAATATAATTATAATTAATCTTTTTCCCTACTTTAAATCATCTCCTTTAGACTAAAAGGCTTAAACTCCTTATTTTCAGCCAGATATTTAATTAATTTATAACCATCAAGTTTGATAGCATTTAAAAAAGTAGTTTTTCTTCTTAATTTGGGATGTAAAAATACCATGTTTATCCTATCTTCAAATTCGCTAATAAATATTTTTCTTCCTGCATCATTTAATAGACAATAATTTAATTTACGATTAAAATGCTTGTCAACTTGTAATTTTTTATTATTTACCAGATTAAAAATGGCTCGAAAGACAATTATTGGTTTAAAAACTTCCGATAAATCTAAGCTTAAAGAAAACCTCCCCTCTCCAGGTTCATGTAAAAAACTTATCGATTGATTTAAATGAGTTTGATAAATTTGTGATATTGTTTTCGCATATAAAATACTATTTCCAAAGGAAATTAAAGCATTTAAGGGATTATCCGGCGGACGTTTAACTCTTCTATTAAAAAGAAAACTCGCTGGAAGGAATTCCCTAAAGCTGGCATAAAATTTTTGCCAAACCAAACCTTCGATCCAAAGCAAATGTGTAATATTATCTTCCTTTTCTATTAATCGAGGTACATCTTTTTTTAACCAATCTAAATAATTTTTTAATTGTTTTTTATCGTGTTTATAATAATGATATAAAATTTCGTGAATATTTATAGCTATTCCTTCTATTATAGCCCGGGCTATAATTATTCTTCTTTCCAAATAAGCCTGTGCTTGTTGCACTGTTAATCTACCACTAACTAACTGCTTTTTAGGATAAAAGGTGCCACTATAATATCCAAAATAATTAAAAAAATGAATAGTGATTCCTGCTTTAGAGATAAAATCTAAAAATTTACTATTTAGACTAACCTCATTTAGACAAAATAACTCTCTTATTCCTTCTATAGGTAAATAGGCATTCCCTTTTTGATTTTTAAATACTATAGAATTATCCTTTCTTTTTAGGGAACCTATAGAAGTAATATACCTGGTATGATTTATACTCAAAATTATTTACCTTTCTAATATCAAATATAACAATAACTATAATAGGCACATTTTTTGCATTTATTGGAAATTTTTGCTTGTTGCATTAACAGTGGAGGACGCTTAGTGGCCAATAAATTATTAATTTTATTGCTTAATTCTATTAATTCCTTTTCGTATGCATCGGTCAGTTCTATGTAATGTATTTTTTTATCTTGCTTATTCTTTTCGATAAACTCAATTTTCCCTTTTTTATCAATTCCCTTATCTTTTAATTTTTTTAAATACAAAAGCACTTGCCATTTAACTGCCTCTATATCTGCATCAGATTTTTTAATTTCTATTAAATAATCTTTAGTTATCCTATCAATCTTTATATTTTCAATACTTATCTCTGTATTATCTTTTTCTTCATCTTTTAGTTCGTGTAATACTCTACCAATTCGAACATCTTCACTATTGTCTTCTAAATTAATTCTGTTTCCAAAAAGCCAACACTGTCGTTTACAATGAAAATAATAATTTATTAAAGTACCGGTGATCTTCATCTCTAGTCCTTTTGTTATAAAAATCTTTCACAATCATTTTTGTCAGGCATTATAACTCCGTATTCATAATTGTAATCTAGATTTAATACATCATAAAATTTGCCTTTATCAATATCTTTTTCCGCCAACAAATAACCATTTTTTCTATCCGCAAGCCAACTGCCTAAAGAAACGGTATTCTCGTATTTGTATATATTTTTTTCATAATCATCTTTTAGAATAAAGTCTCTTTTCGAATATTCAATATTTCTTAATTCATAGGTATCATTAAATTTACTAATTCCTTCATTTATATTCATATATTTTTCATATGCTTGATACCCTTCATTAAAAAGTTTTTCAAATTCATTTTTGTGCTTTATATCTTTAAATAACTTATCATATACAATGTCTAACCAATTTGAATATTCATTTATTTCATGAAGACCTTCCTTGATAGTATCAAAACTAATATCAAGAAGATAATCATAATAAGGCTTTACATCTGTCTTGCTGTAGATGAATATACTTCCGTAGGAACCTCTTTGTTTCTTACGATTTACTCGCCCAAATCTTTGAATTAATGAATCTATGGGAGCGATATCGGTAAACAAAATTTCAAAATCAATATCTAAAGAAACTTCTACTACTTGGGTTGCAATTAAAATAAATTTTGTTTCACCTTTCAATCTTTCATAAATCTCATTTTCTTTTTTCATTCGGTCACATTTTTTAAAATTAGCATTATAGAGAACTATTTCTTTCATTCCTTTCTCTTTTAGTAATTTATATGTTTCAGCAGACTTTTTTACTGTATTTCTTACAATTAAAATATTCTTTCCCATATTAAAATTCTCTATAATTTCATCTATATCTTCTTCTAAAGACTTATTCACTTTATAAATATAATTAGCTTTCTTTTTAAATAGCCTATTATCTTTTATTAAAGGATAATCATTGATCCCCAAAATTTCTTTTATTTTACTAGGAATAGAAGCACTCATAATGCAAACAGATATATTGTGTGCTTGAGCAAATTCCAAGAATCGCTTAATGAATCCCATCAATTTATAATCATATGAATGCACTTCATCAATAATCACTAAAGAATTTAAAATATTAAACATAGCAATATTGTATTTTCCTACATTAATAAAATACTTTAGAAGGCTATCTATGGTAGAGACTGTAAATGGTTTACTAAAGACTTTACTAAATAACAGCTCATTACTTAAATCAATGGTTACAACTCCATCTTCATTAGTAAATATTTTTTCTAAATATAATCTTGAAGCACCATGAACTAATCCTGTACAATCCTTAAAGATAGTTCTAGCCCTTTCGTAAAGTTTATTAGAGGTAGTTTGGGTGGGAAGGGTATAAATAATTTTATTATTTATACCCTTGAGATTATTTATACCCCATAAATACGAGCCTTCCGTCTTACCTTCACCAGTAGGAATTTCAACCAATACACTCCCTTTTGTCTTAGACAATATCTCTTGAAATTTCATAGGAATAAATACCTTTGGTTTTAACGATTCTTTTAGACTGTTTATTAAATATTTTTTAGTAGGAATACTTTTAAATCTAATTTTTGGAGTGTTTTTATCAAATTTTGAAGAAGCAATCCAATCAGATATATTTAAAATTCCAAGAACATAGCAATATAATAAACGAAGTTTCTCTTTATTATAAATATGTTTTATATCATCTTTTAAATGATCATCTATATCTCTTTGTAATTCTGACAATTCAATCTCTTTGTAGGTAAAAACATAAGGACATTCTTTTTTAAATGTTTCTCTATAATGCCCCTTATGCATATTAAAAAATTCTTTAGCTTCTGAAGAATAGAAGTTATATTGATATTTCTTATCTCCATTAACAGCCGAAAAAAGTCTAGGAGTATATAGGCTATGATGAGTAAGAATCACAAGAAATAATAAATTCACCCAATCTTTTTCGTTTAATTCAAAATCAGATATGCCTGCCACAATACTTGCAGAATAAAGAGAATGGCAACTTCTTTTGTTAAAATTTATAGTATTTTGAAATTGTACTGTAGCTTTTCCGATATCATGAAAATAAACTGCATAAAAGATTAAATCCTTTAATTTTTCTTGATTATACCCCGTTTTTTTAGAAATAAAAGCAAGCATATCTTTATCAAGTAATTTTATTGCTTCAATTAAGACCTCTTGAGTATGTTCCTGTAAAGTCTGAGTCTTGTTATCTATTCTTTTTGCCAGAATTTCCATCAATAAAATACCATCCTGTTTATTCCATCGGTATAGCTGATTACGTTTTTTAATTCTATTTTACAGTTAAGATATTCTACTTGTTTAAAACTATCCATAGCTTGTCTACTTTTTCGAAATCCTTTATCAGAAATTTCAACTTTAAAAGATAAAGGAGTTTCATTGGCTATCGGAAATTCAACAAATTTATCCTGATCTTCAATCATTACATCATAGGAATATCCTTTGTCTATAAAAACAGAATTTATGTACCCGCTTTTATTTTCGCTTATTTGTATTTTATCCTCTATCTCAGATATCTTAACAAGTTCATCATCTAAACCTAATGAAGGTATGCTTGTTGGAAATTTTAAAGCAATTAGAATTTCTTTAAATAATTCTTCTGAGTCGATCAGTAGATATATGGTATAAATAGCTTTATAAAGTCTATCTCTTCTAATAATACTCCTACCATCATTTTTATCTTTGTATACTTTATATGCCCAAAGGTCTTTTGTTTTTCCCTCAATATTATTGATTACTACCGATACTTTTATTTGATTTTCATTTAAAGTCTCATAATACCACCTTTCAGATTTACCCATAATATTAGTAATCATTCCGATAATATTTGTCTTGGTAGGTGCTAAAAAAGTTCGGTGATAAGTTTTAAATAGAGGAACTCTAAAGGAATTCAAAATTCCCTCTGCTTTAAATCTAATTACATTCATCTTTATTCCCTCTTCTTTTTTAGTGTATCTAGCGCCTGTGACACACTGATAACCTCGACACCCATTTCTTGAAATTTATTTTTTATTTCTTCTTCGTTTTGAAAAATATTTGTTGTTAGTCCTATTGCTTTGCTTTCAATATAATCCGAATTTTCTTTAATAGCCTCAATCATTGGTTTTGCTTCTAAATTATTATATTTATCAATTTTAAAAGCATTTAACAAGAATGGATTGCCTGCTCTTTGGGAGATGGCTATAACAAATTTAGGGGAAATATCTTCTAAATGTCTTGATTGTTTTGCTCCGCCATTAAAGACTTTAATAGCTTCTATTAATATATTTATTCTATGATTAATATCTTCGTCACTTAATATTTGATTAAATTCATAATTATATTCATTTATTTCTTTGCCTATTTTATCAGCATCAATTAGAATATTACCTCGCATAAAATTTAGTGTATCGATCTCTACCTGCACGATATTACCGCTTTTTTTAGTTTCGTCTTTTACTGCTTGTTTTCTGGTTAAATAATCATATTCACCTTTATAAGGTAAAATAGAGAGCATAGGAGCCACCTTTACCGGAGACCATCTTCTTCCACCTTTAGGCATCATATACCCAAACAGATCTAAATCACAAAAATTTTTATACATAAGTTCCACATCTTTAAACTTTTCACTTTTATCCGAAGCGTATATTTTAGCATTATATTCTCCAAAATCAGGTTCTCCTTTTTCATTTACTGCGGAAATATTTTCTCCTAACTGTCTTAGAGTTTCTTTTAAATATCGTCTTTGAGCTTGCCCGGATATATAAGCAAATTCATCGCCCTGATTATTGGTGATTTTTTTTATAGCAACAATATTTCCTCCGGTTCCCTCACTCCCGTTTAAAGAAGCAATATTTACTTTTGATATATAAGCTATGTTTAAAAATCTCATTTTATTACTTACCTCCTATATTTTTTTCATTGCATATGAACTACTTTTATATTTATCTATAGCATATATCGCGATATAATCCCTTGCCAATTCCCAATTTTCAGTTTTTTGCTCAAGTTCTTCTAAAATACTTCTTAAAGAATCTAAAAATTCTGAATTTAATTTGGCTTTTTCTTGATTTTTTAAAACTTCAAATTTAAAATTTTTAAAATAAGAAATTAGTTGTTTATGATTTTTAATATTTCTTAAAGTAAATAATAGATTTTTATCATCTATTTGCGCTTCAAAATTTCCTATCCCCTCCCCGATTATTTTAGATTTTCTATGTAAATCCATCTCTAAATCCTCCTTTTTTATTTCTTTGAGATAAAGATTTTCAAAAATATATAATTCCCTTCCTAACCTTCCCTTATCATTCTTTAACACATCAAAAGATGCCTCTAAATAATTTTTTCTTAAATTTTTAAAGTTAAGCAAGTTATTGGCAAAAGACTTAATGTTTAAATTAAGCTCTTTATTGCTCTTAGATAGGTTTAAAGTGGTTATTAATTCTGATAAATAAGTGAAAATGTTTTTATTGTCCTTTTCTATTCTATATTCTTTTAATATTTTTAAAAATTTTACCAGTTTATATGCTTTTGAGTATTCATTTAACGAAGATTTCATATCTCCTTCTTGAGTATAAGTAAAAAAAGTAATATATTTTAAAGTCTCATATAGCTTTTCTTTCCTATTCTTACGTCTTTCCTCTAGTTCTTTTTCATAACTATCTTCAATATGATAAATAAGAGAAAACAAATACATAAAAAATTTTAATTCAAACTCTGCTTCACTATTAGAAATATAAAAATAAGGATTTTTTATTCCATCATTTTTATAAAGTTGATTTCTAAAGTCAATATTTGTAGGAATTGCCTTTATCTCTTCTGTTTTGTCATCCTTATATTTTATCTTTTCATCATCTATCTTTAACTCCTTTTTAAAATTAAATAAATCTTCTAAATCTTTAGAATTTATATATAGATAAAAATTTGAATTATAAAATCTTTTTATCCTTGTTCCAAACCAATAAATTAAAGCATCCCATTTATCAAGCTTTTCACCTTTATTAGGTAACATATCTGCGAAAGGCCCTGGTCCCCATTCAAAAGTATGTATTTTTGAATCAAGGCTTATCTCATTGTTTTGATCCTTCCATAATACTTCATTTATATATTGGCTTATATAATCATTATGCTCTTTATGAATAATTACATCTCCAGCTTTACTTACTATTTGGGAGAAACTATTAATTTTTTTATCTGGATAATTATCATATTTCAATCTTATTTCTTCTTTTGTAAAACCTAATTTATTTAATTTTTCTCTAAATAGAATATTTTTCTTTTCATTTCTTACTCCGGAAGGAATGTCTACTCTTTTATCTTTTACAAAATCATTCCGATTTTTATCCCAATATAATCTATCATTTTTTGTAAAAATAACTAATCTATTATTAATAATAAATTCAGAAATAATAGAGTTGAAGATTTTTATCTCATCAGATTTATTAAACTTTAATTTTAATGAATTATTAGCAAGATCTTCTTGCAAAATTTCAATATTTTTTTGCGTTAAATATTCATATAAATTAACTATTCCATTATTGAAAAAAATATCTTTTGGATAAAATATTTTTTCAATTATCTCTTCTTTCAACTTATTTTCCAAATTCAACCCCCCCTTCAATGCAAAAACCCATGCCAATAGTTGAATTTTTCTCCAATAGTCCGACTCCTAAAGTCATAAAAGCTAATTTCTGTGAAATTTCGTCATCATTAATTGCAATTTTAAATTTATTTCCAAATAGATTAGTATTTTTATATTTATAGACCAATGGTTTTCTATTAAGAATTTTTATCTTTTCAAAAAATAATTGCTCTTCGTTTAATGAAACTTCAAAATAACTTTTATATTTTTTAAACAAATTTGCATTCATCCTTTCGATTAGAACCTTAATGTCATCACCGGGGATCCAGTAAATATTTTTCCCAATAGTCGCCAACGCCGGGGTAATCGTGTAAAGCTCTTTTATGGGTCTTTGCTCATATTTTTTAATTTCACCGGTAATGACCTTAAAATAGTCAGTAGTAGTATTAGGAAATAATTGTTTGATCTTATTGATAAAATATTCCTCTAAACTCCGAATACGGAAAACATAAATTTTATCTGCTTTGTAAATTTTATCTTCTTCTCGTGGATAAAGAGAATCAAAAACATAATTTTTAAATTTATTCTCTTCGTGTTTTATGGTTAAACATTCATCATTTAACATGGCCTTATTAATAAGCTGTGCTATTTTTTCATTCACTTCATTAAAAGCTATATTTTTTAAAAGATACGCGGTTGTGGTTAATTCAAAATAATGCATTAACAAAAATCTACCTCCTTTTTATTTATCACCCCTTTGTTTTTTCTATATCTATCGATATAGACTGTCTACATTAACAAACTTGGCCGAATATTTTAATATTAGAAAAAATATTTTTATATTTTAGTAAAATTAGTCAGATAAATCCTACCCCTACTTTCCCCCTCACCCACACCCTCTCCCTCCAGGAGAGGAATATAAAGAAATGTTTTTATAATTATAGCACATGGATTTGACTACAGTATGGCAAAAATTATTAAAATAATTTAAAAAAAATGAAAAAAGATTGATTTTTTATATACCACCTTTTTTATATTCGACAAAAGGTTCTGAAAGTCCTTCTTTTTTGGGAAAGTTTTTTCAGTTATCAGTGTACAGTTTATCAAGATAAATTAATTAGTTAAAATCAATGTTTAAAACATCTTATTCCAGTAAAAACCATAGCGATATTATTTTCATTGGCAGCCTCTATAACTTCCTCATCTCGCTTTGATCCACCGGGCTGAATAATGGCAGTTATTCCTACTTTAGCTGCTTCATCCACTCCATCTCTAAATGGGAAAAAAGCATCGGAGGCAAGATAACTACCCCTAGAACGCCCTCCAGATTTACTAATAGCAATTTTTACTGCATCTATTCTACTCATCTGCCCAGCTCCCACTCCAACTATCTGTTTATCCTTAGTCAAAACAATAGCATTCGATTTGATATGTTTTACTACTTTCCAGGCAAATAAAAGTTCTTCTAATCCCTCTTTAGTTGGTTTTCTCTTAGTAACTATTTTTAAATCATTTAGGTTAAGATCTTTTAAATCTAATTCTTGAATTAAAAAACCACCTATTATTTTTTTTATATCTTTAAGTGAAGGATCTCTTTTGTCTAAATCTCCTACTTTTATTAAGCGACGATTTTTTTTCTGTCTTAAAATATCTAAAGCTTCTTTCTCAAAATCAGGAGCTACTATTGCTTCCACAAAAGTAGTGTTATTAATTAAATCAGCAAGTTTTACTCCTATCTTCTGATTAACCCCAACAATACTTCCATAAGCCGATAAAGAATCTCCCTGATATCCCTTTTGATAAGCCTCTTCAATGGTAGATGCACTAGCCAGACCGCAAGGATTAGTATGTTTTATAAAGACCACCGTGGGCTCTTTAAAATCTTTAACTATTTCTAAAGCTGCATTAAGATCAACAAGGTTATTGAAAGACAATTCTTTCCCTCCTAACTGTATGGCATTCCCCAGATTGGCTTCCTCGATTAATATTTCTTTATAGAAAGAAGCAGGTTGATGAGGGTTTTCTCCATAACGTAAATCGGAAACTTTTTCGCCAATTAAATTTAAAGTAGGCGGGAAAAGGTTTGCTTCTTTAGTCAGTTTTTTTCTTAGATATTGAGCAATTATTCCATCATAGAATGAAGTATGTTCAAATACCTCCACTGCTAATCTCTCTTTAGTTTTTAAAGATATTTCACCATGGTTCTTGGTTAGTTCTTCTAAAACTACCAGGTAATCTTGGGGATTTATTACTACCACTACATCTTGATAATTCTTAGCTGCTGCCCTCAAAAGAGAAGGACCTCCTATATCTATATTTTCTATAGCCTTTTCTAAATTAACTCCTTCCTTTTTAGAAATAGTATTTTGAAAAGGATATAAATTTACTACTACCAAATCTATTAATCCTATCTGTTGTTCCTTTATTTCTTTTTTATGAGTCGGATCGTTCCTTTTGGCTAATATTCCCCCAAAAATAAGAGGATGCAGAGTTTTAACCCGCCCCTCTAATATTTCTGGAAATTTAGTTAAATCAGAAACTAATCTTACTTTTACTTGATTCTCGGTTAAAAATTGAGCAGTCCCTCCGGTAGAGATTATTTCAATGCCTAATTTTTCTAAACCTTTAGTAAAATCAATAATCCCTTCCTTATCTGAAACACTAATTAAAGCCCTTTTTACTTTGGTCATTTTTTCTCTCCCTTTTATCCATCTCTAGATAGGTAAGAAAACCATCTCCTTAGAATTTTTTATTTTATACCCTTTAGAGCAATATCTTTTCGATAATACATCTCTTCAAAATATATTTTTTCTACCCCTTCATAAGCCTTCTCTTTAGCTTTAAAGATAGTGTCAGCCCAAGCAGTTATGCCTAAGACCCTTCCTCCTGAGCTAACTACCTTTTCATCTTGAAGTTTAGTACCAGCATGAAAGGCTATAATATCTTTCATCTCTTCTAAATTTTTCAAACCACCAATAACCTTTCCTTTTTGATATTTACCCGGATATCCCCCAGAAGCTATCACCACACAGACCACCGCATTATCTTTCCATTTAAGATTGATTTTATGAAGGTTACCTTCAATTACTGCATTAAATATTTCTATTAAATCTGTTTCTAATCTTGGTAATACGACTTGAGTTTCTGGATCACCAAAACGGGCATTAAATTCTAAAACCTTAGGTCCTTCTTTAGTTAATATCAACCCAGCATAGAGTACCCCCTTATATTCTCTGCCCTCTTTTTTTAAGCCTTCTATGGTTGGTTTTAAAATTTTTTGCAAAACTGTCTCCCTGGATAGGTCATTATAAAAAGGAACCGGAGAGTAAGCTCCCATACCTCCGGTATTAGGTCCTTTATCCTGATTAAATATTTTTTTATGGTCTTGGGAGGGAACCATAGGTAGTACAGTCTTTCCATCACTAAAAGCCAAAATGGATATCTCTTCTCCTTCTAAAAATTCCTCAATAACTACATATTCACCAGCATCTCCAAATATTTTTTTCTTCATTAAAGAGTCTAAAGCCTCTTGGGCTTGTTTTATGCCCTGGACAATAAATACTCCTTTCCCGGCAGCTAACCCATCTGCTTTTATTACCAAAGGAAAGGCTTGTTGTTTAACATAATCAAAAGCCTGCTTAATATCTTGGAAGACCGCGTAACTAGCTGAAGGGATATTATATTTTTTCATTAAGTACTTAGAAAACACCTTACTTGATTCAATCTGAGTAGCCTTTTGGTTGGGACCAAATATTTTTAAACCTAGTTTATCAAATTCATCTACTATCCCCCGGGATAAAGGCAATTCTGGTCCTACTATAGTCAAATCAATCTTCATTTTTTGAGCAAAATTAGCTAATCCTACCATATTATCCTCGCCGATATCTACACATTGAGCTAAATGAGAAATCCCCGCATTACCCGGCGCACAAAATATTTTAGAAACTTTCGGACTTTGACTAATTTTCCAGACCAGAGTATGTTCTCTTCCACCACTTCCTATTACTAATATTTTCATTTTAATCAACCTAATATTTCTATATCCTACTTTAAATTTAAATTATTTTTTAATAAAAACTTTTCTGCCTTTAATAATTAATCTACCCTGGGAAAATAATTGAATTGCCTGAGCATAGATTTGATGTTCTTCCTTTAAAATTCTTTCCGCTAAAGATTCTTCCGTATCATCCTCGCTTACTTCTACTGCACTTTGCAAAATAATAGGACCCGAATCCATCCCCTCATCGACAAAATGCACCGTACAACCAGAAATTTTTACTCCATATTCTACCGCTTGTTTCTGGGCTCGTAAGCCAGGAAAAGAAGGGAGTAGTGCAGGATGAATATTTATTATCTTATTCTTATAAGCTTTGATAAAATAAGAGCTTAAAATCCTCATGTATCCAGCTAAAACTACCAGTTCAACTTCTTTATTTTTCAAGGTCTCTACAATTTTTTTATCATAATCTTCTCTGTTTTTGAATTCTTTATGGTTAATATATTGAGTTTCAACATTATGCTGTTCAGCTCTTTTAAGTGCATAGGCATCAAGATTATCGCTAATCACAATCTTAATCTTTCCTTCAATTTTACCTTCTTCGATAGCCTCAATTATAGCTTGTAAATTAGTCCCTCTGCCTGAAACCAGCACCCCAACATTAATCATTAACCCTTTCTCCTTAAAAAGGTAAAAAAAGGTGCCAGGCACCTTTTTTGTCATTCACCTAAATTATTACCTGTTTATTACCTTTTATTACCTTACCGATAATATAAGAATCACAATCCATCAGTTTAAGTTCTTTTATTATCTCTAAAACTTCATTATCCTGGACAATTAGTATCATCCCGATACCCATATTAAAGGTATGATACATCTCCTGATCAGAAATATTTCCTTCCTTTTGAATTAAAGAAAAAAGGTAAGGTTTAGGCCAGCTTTTCTGATCTATCTGGATGGAAATTCCTTCTGGTAAAACACGAGGAATATTTTCTATTATTCCTCCTCCAGTAATATGGGCTATCCCTAAAATCTTATATTTTTCACTGATATGCAAAATCGGTTGAACGTAAATCTTGGTAGGTACTAATAATTCTTCACCTAAAAGCCTTTTAAAAGAAGAAATTTTATCCTCTATCTTATACTTGTTAGATTCAAATAAAACCTTTCTAACTAAAGAAAAACCATTACTATGTAATCCATTAGAGGTTAATCCTAGCACTAAATCTCCTTCTTTAATCTCTTTACCTTCAATTATTTTACTCCTCTCTACAATACCTACTGCAAAACCAGCTAAATCATATTCATCTCCTGGATAAAATCCAGGCATCTGTGCAGTTTCTCCTCCTACTAAAGCACAATTAGCCATTTTACATCCAGCGATAATTCCCTTGATAAGATCAATAGTTATTTTTTCTGACAATTTACCCATAGAGATATAATCCAGAAAAAATAAAGGTTTTGCTCCACAGGTAATAATATCATTAACACACATGGCTACCAAATCTATCCCCACACTATCATGTTTGTTCA
>PFIP01000131.1:6027-38955 GCA_002782675.1 Candidatus Infernicultor aquiphilus | reverse complement strand
GAATTTACGATAAGGCCACCTTTTTTATCCAGCAAGGATATCTTCTGTTTAAGGGTAGAGAGAATGGTAAACCCTTATCGTAAAGTTTCTATCAATAATTTAGAATTAAAAGTACCTGGTGCACCACTACACGACCTGTCTGCGTGCGTACACGCACAGGCAGAGAAGATACAACTTCGTATAATACCAGATAAAGAATCTGGTTTGTCTGAAGTAAGATTCTGGCATGAAGATAAGTTTTTAGGTAGTCAAAAAGTTAAAAATACAGACCTTAATTTAGTCCAGGTTTAAGTTTTAATTAATAATTTATTTACAGCTATAGAGAAAAAAATAGTATATTTTTAATCTTTAAAGGTGGCTCACTTTTAAAGTGTAACTAAGAGAAATATTGAGTTTAATTTAGTCCAGTTTTAACTTTTAAATAGTCCACTTTTAACTTTTAACTAACAATAATTTATAATACTTTATGAAACATATACCAAAAAACAGTTTAAGATAGGTTTGATAAAATTTAAAGAGGTATTTAAAGGACCTACCTTGCGGGAAGCAATCAAAAAATCAAGCCCTGCACCCATACCCAGATCAAGTACAGTCTCCCCTTCTCTAACTTCACTATAGGCTAATGGATTCCCACAACAGTTTCCCTCGAAAGATGGAAGATAAAAATTCGCATTGAAGAAACTACTATTTTTCAGTTATTAATTCCAATTTACCTAATTTATTTTCAAGATTTCCTTCAGACCTATATTCCCTATCTAGGTCGGGCCAAACCTCCCAGAGCTCCCCCGATTAGTCCCAATAAACCGAAATAAAGGGTAGCTATAAAAATCCCTCCTCCTAATATGGCCCCAAACATTCCACCTAATACCCCTCCCAGTAATCCGCCAGTGACACTGCCGACTACCCCACCTAAACTAGTAAGGATAAACATAGCTAAAATTCCTCCGATACTCCCACTTAAAAAACCAGCTAAGGCTCCATTCCCTGTTCCTCTAACGATCAATCCGGCGATAAAACCAGCCAAAAGTGGACCAAACAAAGGAATAGAACCTAATACCGCCATAGAAATAATTCCTACTACTAAGGCCCAAAACATATTAACCTCCTTTAAAAAAAACCTTCCTTTGGCTCTTTCCAGCCTTCTATCTCTTCTCTCCATAAAAATACTACCTTGAGCTGGTTAACTGTCCCTTACTTTAATCCCTTATCATACTATTTATATAAGATATATAAATAGAACAGTCTTATTATTCACAAAACGGATTATATCCTGGTTTCTTATAAAGTGTGTTTTGCTTCTCTAATATATCCGGACGATATACCTTTTCCGCCCAGTCTTCCGGACTTACATCTTCAATAGCAATAGAGACATATTTTTTATCAGCATCGACTATTTTCACGATAGAATCGGTAATAGCTTTGACCAGTTTTTTCTTTTGCTCTTCGGTTCTACCAGCATACATTTTAATAATTACATGAGGCATTTTTACCCCCTCCTTCTCTTTTTATTTTTTATTTAATTTTATACTTTTTCTTCTCTTCTAAATTATTACCATCGCTTTATCTATTATATACTAATTTATCTTAGATTATAAATCTAAAATGGTATAGGGTAATTCCGCACCTTCCGGTATTTGGTCAATAGACCGTTTCCGAAAAAGTGGATCTTGTATCCGGAAAATATCAGGGGATATTATCTTTATGTACCCCTCCCATCATCATACCCAATTCCTCAACACTAACTTCATTTCGCTTTACTACTCCCATAATCTCACCCTCGTAAATAACTGCAATCCGATCAGCAAGTGATAAAATTTCATCCAGGTCGTCAGAAATAAGAAGTGTTGCGGTTTTTAATTTTATCCTTTGTTCAATCAATTGCCGATGAACATATTCTGTAGCACTAATGTCTAATCCGCGGGTTGGTTGAGCAGCTACTAGAACACTGGGTTTTCGAGAGAGTTCTCGCGCTAAGATTAGTTTTTGAATATTTCCACCGGAAAGGCTTTTTAAAGAAGTATAGCGAGAAGGAGTCCTGATATCAAAATTCTTGATTAGACGTTCGCTTTCCTGACCGATTTTATGGAAATTCATAAATATTCCCTTAGCATAAGGCGGGTGGATATGATCTTTAAGAATCAGATTTTCTTCTATATTAAATTCCTGAACTACACCGTCCCGCATCCGTTCTTCGGGAATATAAGAAAGACCATAATCAAGAAGCTGGGAAGGCGACCAATTAGTAACATTAATTCCTTTTATAAATACTTTCCCCTGGGTAGGTTTTCGTAGACCAGCGATAACTTCTGCCAGTTCACTTTGACCATTTCCGGAAACCCCGGCAATGCCAAGAATTTCACCAGAGTGCACTTCCAAATCAATTCCCCGCAGGGCATGAAGTCCTTCATCTCCTTGAACCCAAATTCCTTCTAAAGCAAGAGCTACTTTCCCAAGTTTTACTGCAGGATGTTCAACTTGCAAAAGAACTTCTCTCCCCACCATAAGGCGGGCAAGTTTCTCTTGAGTTGCTTCCACAGCAGGAAGAGTCTTTACTACCTTACCATCACGCAGTATGGTTATACGATTACTTAAAGATAGAACTTCACGAAGTTTATGACTGATAAAAATAATAGTATATCCCCTCTTTATCATACTCCGCAAGACGTGGAAGAGTTCTTCCACCTCCTGCGGAGTAAGAACAGCAGTCGGTTCATCCAAGATAAGGAGAGAAGCTCCGCGATATAAGACTTTCAATATTTCCACTCGTTGTTGCTCTCCTACAGAGAGTTGCCATACTTTTGCCTCTGGATCAACATAGAGACCATTTATTTTGACTAGCTCTTTAATACGCTCAGTGACCATATCCAGATCAAGAAGAAACTTTCGTGAGGAAGGAAGTCCTAAGGCTACATTTTCTGCTACCGTAAGAGTAGGGACCAGCATAAAATGCTGGTGGACCATTCCAATCCCCAGTCGAATTGCATCCAGCGGAGAACGTATATTAACCAATTTTCCATTAACGTAAATTTCACCTTCATCCTGGTGATATATACCATAAAGAATTTTCATTAGAGTACTTTTCCCAGCTCCATTTTCACCCAGGAGAGTATGAACTTCCCCTACATGGACATCAAAGTTAATGTGGTCATTGGCCAGGACACCTGGGAACTGCTTCACTATTCCTCTCATCTCTACTGTTTCGACCTTGATCAAATTAATTATTTTAGAACTATTTTTTATCATATCTAAATGAAGACCAGAGCTCTGTAGGGCACTCTGAATCTATCTTTACTTCTCTACCTTGACCTGAATATTTCCTTTAACTATATCCTCGATGGTTTGGCCTACCAGTGCTTCTGGATTTACAACCATTTTGAGACCACCATTAGCTAAGTTAAGAGTAAAGATTTTACCTCCCCTCTCTCCTTTTTTAATCAGGTCAATCATTGGCTTAAGGGCAACTACCCAGTCAACATCTACACTACAGATCACATTTTTAGGGGCCAGGGCAGATTGGTCCACATCATATCCAAACCAGAGAGCCCCTCTCTGACGCGCTACTCCAATTGCTCCTACGGTCATCTGCGCTGTGCCAGTAAGAACATCTGCTCCAGCATTAATATGAGTTTGTGCTGCTTCGGAAGCAAGGGCAACATCACTATAAGAACCAATCCAGGTTACGTTTACTTGAGCATTTGGCTTTACTGCTTGTATACCAGCTTTGAATCCTTCGGTATAACGTTTGGCATCACCAGTCTCAATCGGACCAATTACTCCAAAGATATCCTTCTTGGAAAGCTTTGCGGCCAGGACACCATTAACATAGCCCCCTTCCTCAGAGTAAGGTTCATAGGCAAATATATTAGTAATACCCTGATCAGCAAAAACATTAGCAGTTGACCCCCAGGCAAAACTCGTCTTGGGGAAATCAGGAGCAATATCTGCTAAAGAGGCTCCATACTGCGAACCATGAGCAATTACCAAATTATAACCCTCACTGGCATAATCTCGAATAGCAGCCGCAGCATCTGCTACTACAAACATATTCTCTGAATAGACAAACTGAAAATTCTCCTTACCCATCTCATTTTGAATCGTAAGCAGGGCATCATACATACTTTGACTCCAGGCAAAATCATTAATCGTACTGGGCATAATTAAGGCTACCCGGAAGGCTTCCGCACTTGCTCCGATACCAAGAGATAAGACAAAAATACTTATTATAGTAAGTATTATTATTATTTTATTCCGTTTCATTTTTTATTCCTCCTATTTTTTAATATTAAAATTTTGAATATAGAAAACCTTTTATTATTTTCAGTACTTTATCTTATTATTAATCACCTCCTCTTTCTATTCCTCTCCACGCTGGAAAGGCTTATTTAATGCAGCAGGGGGGCGTACACGACGTTTAGCCATTGCGGTAAGCACCACGATAGTAACCAGATAAGGCATCATCAAGGTAAAATCAGGGGGAATATTAATACCTTTTACCTGAACCCAGATCTGAATAGCATTTACAGTGCTGAATAGCAGTGCACCATTAAGAACACTTAGAGGACGCCAAGCTCCAAAATATACCAGTGCTACAGCAATAAACCCCATTCCATTAGTCAAATTTTGCTGAAATACATTGAGTAGAGCAATAGAGAGAGACGCTCCGGCAATCCCAGACAGTATTCCACCTGCTATTACCGTGAAATAGCGAATACGCACAATATTAACCCCCAATGAGTCGGCAGCCTGGGGGTTTTGTCCTACCGCTCGAATATTAAGCCCTAAAGGAGTCTTAGTCAACAAAAACCAGGATAGAGGAATCAAGGCAAAGGCACCGTATACCAGGATATTTTGCTGAAATAAGATTTCACCCACCAGCGGGAGATCAGAAAACCAAGGGATAGGAAGGGGAGGGAAACCATTAACCGTATGTACTGATCCTATCATCACACTAAATAAGACACTACTTAGCCCTTGACCGAATATATAAAACCCAATTCCACTAATCCCTTGTTCAGCTTTTAAGGTAACATTAACAAAAGCAATCAGAAGACCAAATATTGCTCCGACTACTATGGCAACTAACAAGCCCAGTCCAAGATTTCCAGTCTTAAGAACCGTATAGAAGGCACTAAAGGCTCCCATAAGCATCACCCCATCTACCCCAAGATTAAGGACCCCACTCAACTGCCCGAGTGTTTCTCCAATGGAAGCGTAGAGATATGGTGTGGCCAGACGAATTGCAGATTTTGTAATCCCAATAATAATCGCTTCCATTATTCATCCTCCTTTTTACTTTTATGCTTAGAATTATATCCCACTTCGGTAATCAGTTCCACCCGCCGAGCCTGACTACGGCGTAGATATTCACTTCCTACTACGAAGAGTACAATCAGACCGTTTAAAGCACCAATCAATGCAGAAGGTATTTGCACTACTCTTTGCATTTTATTTGCTCCGGTAAGAAGTGCTCCTAATAATAAGGAAGCTGGAATTGTTCCCAGGGGATGAAGTTGGCCAAACAAAGCAGCCACAATCCCATTAAAGCCCGCACTACCAGTAAAACCAGATGCGGAACCATCGGTGAACATCCGGTGATGGACCCCCAGCACTTCAATTGCTCCACCTAATCCCACTAAAGCTCCACTTAAGAAAAAAGCAAGGACCATATACTTCGGTACATTAATTCCAGACGCTCGTGAGGCTGGTATATTTTGCCCTATCATTCGGATACGGAAGCCAATGGTGGTCCGCCAGAGAAAAATATAAACCAGAATAGCAAAAAAAATGGCAATTATGATTCCCAGATTAAGACGAGTAGGAATAAGGCGAGGAAGGTCAACTGCTTGAGGTAAACGGGCAGTCTGAGGAATAAAGGAGCCAAGTTTTACCTGGAGAGGGTCCATTATCGGTCCACGAAGAAGATAATTCATCCCATAAACCGCAATATAATTCAGCATTATGGTGCTCAGGATCTCGTTTACATTAAAATAAGCTTTAAGAAATCCAGCAATTCCTCCCCATATCGCTCCACTTAAGAGTCCAACCAACAAAGCAATAATAATCAGTATCCAACCGGCTAAATCTGGAAAGGTAAGACAAATTATAGTGGCGGAGAGAGCTCCAACTACCAGCTGACCTTCCCCGCCAATGTTTAATACCCCAGCACGAAAGGCAATACAAATTCCCAACCCTACGAAAAGCAAAGTAGTTGCCTTGACTATGGTGTCTGCTATAGCATTTATACTCCCAAACGCACCGTTGTACAGGGCCTGGTAGGCAACCCAGGGATTTATTCCGAGAATAGCAATCATCATTGTCCCCATTAACAGGGCAAGGAGAAACGCCGCTATAGGAATAAGGCCGGTTAATATTTCCCGGACCCTCTTGTATTTCATCTTACCACCTCTATATAATATAGTTTTACTTATATTCTCCTCTTTACCTTTCTTTACCTTTTTATATTCGACAAAAGTTTTAAAAATCCTTCTTTTTAATTAAAAGAATTTCAGGTTGTAGGTGATTAAATAGACTAAAATAAAAGAGCAGTGCAACTCCGCAGATAACTGCAAAATCAGCTAAATTAAATACACCAGTCCGCAACTTTCCTATTCCGATATTTAAAAAATCGATTACCGCACCATCATAAGTCAGTCGGTCAATCAGATTACTCATCGCTCCACTGAAGATCAGGGATATAGCAAGGGTCGGTAAAAAGGACAGCCTTTTCGAAAAAATCAGGTAAAGAAATATAATATTTAGCACTAAAGATACTGAGACCATAAAAATCCAAAATCGTGTTTCTTCGGGTAAAGAAGCACCCAGACTTAAAAAAGCCCCTTTATTTTTAAGGTACTGTAACCTTATCGTATCACCCATAAGGCTAGTCATTGCACCATAAGGAAGTAATTTTTTAGCAGCGTATTTAGCCAGCTGATCAGCTCCTACGCTTATAATCGATACAAATATTAGAATCTTTAATCTTTTCAGATAACTAATCATTTTCTCCCTTTTCTCTTTTTAATCTTGGTGAGTAAGAAGCTTTTCTTTTATTTTATTATACCCGATAATAGTTTTAAATGCCTTCTTTTTAAAAAATTCAATTAAAAAAGCCCTTCAACTTACCGGCCAAAGGGCTTTAAACAGATTATCCCCATCTTTCTCTTAACGTATCCCGGTCTTTAAGACCGTCTTTCTTCGATTCTTTCCGGATCTCCTATCTCGGCCACCTCGGCGTTCAGGTCCTTTATAATCCGAATCATTACTAATCCTGCGGTTTAGTCCTGACCTACGCTCTTTCCCACCACGACGCTCTTTTTTTAACATAACCTTTTACCTCCTTTTAATTAATCAATACATATAAAGCCCTTTCTAAATAGAGCGGACTGTAATAACCACTCCCTTATTATATATAGCAAAGTTAGCTTCGATGGTTAGTAATAAAATTTGACGATTGAACCACAGTAGCAAAAGTCCTTTGGATCAGTTCCTCAGGCAGAGGGCAAAGTCAGGTATAAGGTAGAGCTAATTATATCTTTGTTTTTGCACATATCGAAAATCACAACATTCATATCCTTCCATTATAGTTTTTGTCCTTATTAGTTCTATTATTTCTCTACGCATAAGATGGGTTATTTTAATACTATTTTCTTTTTTATTCATCTTTTTTCCTTCCTTGTAACCTCCACTCTTTCTCGAGAATCGCATAGATTACATCATCCGCCCACTCGTCTTTGAACTATACACTTTCTCGTAAATACCCTTCTTCCCTCATTCCTATTCGCTCCATTGGTTTAAATATTTATAAAGAAATAAGTATTTTTATTGCATCGAAGATAAATTTAACGCTGAAAAATAGGAGAAAAACTCCACAAATAAAAAATAGTCCCTGTTGGAGTTTTTTACCAAAAAATGAGAATAGAACCAATGGTGGCCATCCAGACCAGAAAATAAGGATTGGCCAGAGTAAGTATAATTCCAGCCATCAGAGGAGAATGTGAATCATTAGATGAATCATTTTTTCTGATTTAATCCCCTTAAGTAAGTCGAGGCCCATCTTGAAGAGAACCATGCCACCCAGTAAACCTATTATCGCTTTAACGTAAGTTATTTTTAATATTTCACTAAAACCATAAAGGACTAAAACCATAAAAGGAATTTCTACTATCCCATGCCCCAGGGCAATAATTGCTCCGGCATGAGGAGATTTAGTCCCTTTACTAACCGTTACTGCAGTAACCGGTCCGGGAGCTACCACTCCAGATAAAGAGATTAAGACTGCTTCTAATAAAAAAGTAGATAGTAACATTTTTTATTCCTTAGTTGAAAAGTTAATCTATTATTTTTTATCTTTATGGTATATTTAATAAAACATCATACCATAAAATCCTCTTTTTTTGAAATTAAAATTGTGCGTTTTCCAGGACATCAGGGATAAAATCATCATCGATTCCCTGAATCTGATCCCGAAGACATTTTCTTTAATGGAATTAAAGGAATATTTTCTATAGCGTCCAAGACAGAATTTATCAGCATAAATACAGCTGCCAATTGCATTCCACTGAACCACAGCTAACCAAGTTGTAAGACAAATACTCTCCCCCAACTGAAAAAATTATTATTAAAAAACTAAATAATGCTTGACATTTTTCCCAATTAATATATATAATAATGTAGTCACTTACCAATAAGTGCAAATGTTATAAAATAAACAGTTTATAACATTAGAAGGCAATCTTTTATTTGAAGATTGGCTTACAGTAATATATTAAATAGAGTTTTTCTATCTTGTTCTACTTTATCTCTAAATAAAATGTTACTGAATAAATTAATAAAAAAGGAGGAGAAGGTATGCAAGGTAGTAAGCTTTATGTCGGAAATTTAAACTATTCCGTAACTAAACAGAAGCTGGAAGAGCTTTTTGGTAATCATGGTACTGTAAAAAGTGTCAATATTATCGAAGGCAAAGGTTTTGGTTTTGTGGAAATGTCTTCTTCAGAAGAAGCTGAAAAGGCTAGAGAAGCTTTAAATGATACTGACTTTGAAGGTCGTCCTTTAAAGATTGATGAAGCTCGTCCGCAAAAACCCAGAAGAGATTTTAACGATAGCCGAAAACGTTATTAAGTTTTAGTTAAAATATCTTAGTTAAGAAACAAAAAACCCTTTAGTACATATACTAAATACTAAAGGGTTTTTTAATCTTTTCTTTTCATATGTTTTAACATCTGTCCAATCCTATTTAGCTTGCTAATTTTAAAAAACCATATTATCTTTAATTATTTTATTTTTATTTTATTCCTCTAAATTCATATTTGTCTTATAGGCACCAACTAATTGAGCAAGATTAGAGACCTCATCTGGATGGGCAAATAAAGCACTAGGTTTTATTTTCCGAAATTCAAGGATTTGGGCTCTAAATTCTCTCCTTTGTTCTGGAGTAAGAAGTAATGTATTTAAAGGAGATGGCGGTATATATTCAAGTAAAAATATGATCCGGATATCCTGAGCTATTAAATCATCAATATTTTTAGGGTCCATCCAATACTCATAGTTTATAAAAGTATCAAGCCTTTTCTTCTTTCTCTTCTTCTACATTCTTTACTGGCTTAACTTTCTTTTTAATTACTTTTGACTCCTCTTCCTTAGGTAATAAATTTAAAATTCTGTCTACTTTTTTATCTAAAGCTGTATTGGGAGTATCTATTATCACTTCCTTTTTAAAGATAAATTTTTTAAAAACGTTTAAATTTTGATCAGAGAAGATACCTTTTAAATAGTTATCCCTCCTTAGAAGATACTGTAATAACTTTAGCTATAGGGCGTTCGGAACGAGATTCCACTATTATAATCAATAAATACAAAAAGCCCTGAACTACAGAATGGTCAGGGCTTAATCTAAAGGATTTCTTTGTTTTTTTTAATAGTAAGTCAAGCTAGTTATAGAAATGACTGGCACAGGTTCCTTAAACTCTTATTTATTTAATTAAAGAGATAACCTGGCATTTTTATATATGAAGTTAACCGATATAACTATTCTGTCTTCTTTTCCTTACCTTTATCCTTACCTTTATCCTTACCTTTATCCTTTTTATCACCATAGCACGACATTAAAATCACCTCACTTTCTTAAAAGTTTAAAACGAGAGCAAGACAATCATAAGATTTGATCGACCAATTAATATAATATATATACAGTAAAAAAGATTTTTTGTCAATATCTTTAATAAAAGATTTCATCATTTTTTCTTAAAGATTATAAACCTTCCCATTCCCACTGTAAGTGAAAGGTTCAGTGTAAGTGGGGTCAAGGCTCAAATAGGAATTTAATCTTATTTTAATGGATATCATTCTTTAACAAAGCGCTTAAATATTGCCTCTACTTACTATTGCATAGTTTCTATTCCCCATTTTGCACCATATTCATCGGTATTCTTATCCTTGAAAATGGGGATTCTTGGTGTGATATAAGTAAATAGCATAAAGATTAATGTTATGCCACAATGCCAGCAATTGCAAAAGAGTTACCTTGGTTGCTTTGCTTGGTCTTAATGAAGATTTGCATTGCTATGATCTGACATACGATAGCTCCTGCAACATATGAACCTATATCCATAGCTGATAGATCCTTTCCCAATATTGAGGTATATATATAAAAGATCACTACAATTACAATTTCAAGCGCGAACACTCCAGCTAATTTAGCAATAAAAAAGTTTTTTACTTTCTTTCCTATTAAAAAGTATTCGGGGATCGAAAAGATAGTTAAGGACCAAAATCCCAATTTGAGATGCTCCCAAACACTTTCATTTACGGGAGCAAATAGTCCTATTACTGATAAATGATTGGTCCATCCATATATGAAATGGAGCATGGAACCAAAAAATATCACGAATAAAGTGCAGCTGATTTCCCATATTAGAATTGACCGTTTATACTCAGTTGATATCATCTATAACTCCTTGGATATGAAGTCCACCATGTATTCATTTTCTCTTCAAGACATTCGCGTGGTACCTAAAAGATATATAGTAAAATTATTTATAATTATATCTACGATAAAACTTTTTAAAATCCTTCTTTTCAAATAATAAGCCCTTCAGCAAAAGCCAAAGGACTGGTTATTTTTTTACCAATCTTGAATAACTTTATTAAAGTTATCTACAAAATTACTTAACGCTTTCGTTAAAATTATGGTTTGGTGACAAGTAATAAACTTTACTCCTAATTCAATCCAATATTTTATCGAATCAGGTGATACCACTATCGCACCAGCCACTTTACCCGAATTTATTATTTTTTTAATAGCCTCTTCTATTATATTTTTTACCATTGGGTTATTAATTTCTCCCGGAAAGCCTAATGATTGAGATAAATCATAAGACCCAATAAAAACTACATCTATTTCTTCAAGCTTGAGGATTTCATCCAGATTATCAACTGCTTCTTTGGTTTCGAATTGAACAATGAGCATAATCTCTTTATTTGAAGTCTTTAGGTGGGTTTTTTCGTCAATCGCCAGGCCATATCCAGCTGCACGACTAACACTTATCAATCCTCTAAATTCTTTTCTTTTTTCCCCCTCTCTTTGGATGTATTTAGACCATGATACGGCTTTTTTGGCCTCTTCATAAGTGCTGACCATTGGAAAAATAATTCCCATAGCCCCTACATCTAATGCCTTTAAAATATATGTTTTTTGAATTTCGCTTACCCTAATAATTGGAATAAGGTTAGTCCGTTCAGAAGCACAAATTAAAGGTATGCAAGATTCAGCAGACATTGGACCATGCTCTGTATCAAAAATAACAAAATCATATCCTGAATAACCTGACATTTCAGCAAGATCCATTGAATTGATACTCTGCCAAATTCCTAATACTGGTTCTCCTCTTAGGAGTTTCTCTTTTACTTTATTTTTCCTCATAATTCACTCCTTAAATATTCTTTAAAATATTATTAATTAGCTTTACATCCATTTTTTTCTCCTAAAATAGAAAACCATAATAATCCCCATAATTAACATTCTTAATAAAACCACCGGATAAGACCAGACCCATTTAAGTTCTGGCATATATTTAAAATTCATCCCATAAATGCCGACTATAAAAGTCAAATGTTTAATAATTTATAATCTTGATTCATGAATTGAATTAGAGGATGATTATTCTAAGGGCAGTTCAGATTCTTTATTTTTACTTTCGTTCTCTTTTTCAATTTCACTTTCTCTTTGAAGACTCTTCTCCAACTGTTTAATCTTTTTTTTCTGACTGGAAATCATCCCTCTTCTTTTTATCATTGAAGGTACTGAAACCAATAAACTCATTAGAACCCCTAACGCAATTGCAATCAAAAGCACCAAGGCTAATGAGCTTTCAAATTTCCAAACTAAAAAACTCACTGTTATAGGAACCGCATTCTGAAGTGCAAAAACAACAGCCAAAATAGCTATTATAATACCTACAATTAATAATAACTGCATATAAATAAATCACCTTCTTTACTTTTTTTAGATTTCTAATTTGGTTCTTTTACTTTCTTTTCAGCTGCTTGACTTAAATGTTCTATTCTATGAGTAGGATAGGCAAAATCTATATCCTTATTTTTAGCAAACTCTTTCAGAACATCTTCCCATATCGCTTGTTTACTGTCCCGACGACGGGAGGGTTCACAAAGATAACGTATGGTTAATAATACCCCACTTTCCTCTACGCTAGTATAAACAATGGGAGTAAGTTTAGAATAAAATATCATAAATTTTTTACTTGCTTCTTTTACTCTCTTTTCAGCTGCTTGACTTAAATGTTCTCCATGTTTATTAGCGATTTTTTGCAGTAGATCTTTTGCCTTTTCCCAATTGCTCTCGAAGGTGATAAGGATCGGAATCTCATTCCATATATATTGGAAACCTTTACTATAATTAGCTAAGGTTTGATTTAGTATCATACTATTAGGAATGTGAATAATTCGACCGGTACTTTGATCGGCTTCCACCCAATTACCTATTTCTAAAATAGTAAATTGAAAAACTCGTATATCTATAACATCTCCAGCATGATTCCCAATCTGGATACGATCTCCAGCACTAAAAGGTTTACCCCAAATAATAAAAATCCACCCGGCTACATTAGCAATCAGATCTTTTAAGGCAATAGCAATACCTGCTGTTAATAGACCTAAGAAAGTAGTAATAGACTGAAAACCTACAAACCATACTCGGGTAACTGAAAGAATGCCTAAAATAATGGTTATATAACTTAAAATCTTTCTCCAGTTATAACTAATGCGCACATCTTCAGTACGAAACCGAACCAACTTTATAGCTAAGGTTCGAAGAAACCAGAGGATCAAAATAATAATTATCGAAGTAAAGAGTTTTATTTGTATTTCAGGGCTCAACCCAATAGTTTTTTGTATCCCTGCAATCAAGTTTTGCATAATTAATTTACCCTACCTATAATGTTTCTTTTCACTTTTCATTTTATTTCTACCCTTTTAAAACTTTACTACTCTTACTTGACCTAATAGTCGTAGTTACCAGCATAACTCTATTTTTTTAATAAACTTTCTTTCTTATTATTTGGATGATGATTCCCAGGGAAATAATCACTAATCCCAGGTAAACTATCGTAATTATACTTTGTATCCTTACCATATCTACGGTAAGTCTTTTGATTAATATTCCCAGTAAAGCCCAATCCACTACCAGACAGTAGAAAATGTCTTTTCGATAAAAAAGCATCATCAGCGAAATGAACAGACCAATAATGATAACTACTATGGTCCAGAATGGTTCACTTAGTCCCCAACGATTCCAGTTTAGATTCACTAAAAGTGCGGTAGTATTGGCAATAGTAGCGATGGTAACCCAGCCCAAATATACACTGAAGGGAAGATGGACTAAATATTTTTCAGATTTTAAGGCAGCCGAACGGCCAATATTTAGTTTTTGATAGATCGCTATTAAAGATAACAAAAGAATTAACATAATCAAAAAAGATAGAAAGACCCTTTCAAAATGCCAGGCAAAAATCCAGCTAAAGTTCGCTAAACAAGAAAGAAAAAACAATAAACCTATCTTTTCTAAAAAAGAGGAATCGGGAGTATTTTTTCGGAAAGCATAAGCTAACTGATAGACTATAAAAATAGCCAGTAATAAGTAAATGATCCCCCAGATAGAAAAAGTAAGCCCTACTGGCACAAAAAGGTTGGGATATTGATCAGCTAAGGCACCAGTAGTTTTGTTATTTAAAGGAAGGGTGACCACTAGATAGTTTACGATAACCATACTAACAAAGCTCAATAAATTTAGAATGGATAAACTTTTTAGTTGAGATTTTTTCATTATTTATTCTCCTTTTCTTTTTTATCTTTATCTAATAACTTCTACAATATCAGTAGGCATTATAGACAGATTAGAGTATTTAGTAGTAACCAGGGCAATAGAAAGTTTTTCTTTAACTTCGATTATTCTAGCCTGGGCAACTAAAATTAACTCTGTATCTAAAACTTCTTGAGTATTAGGATCTAAAATAACTTCTCCTTTCTGGGATATTTTTATTTCCTCCCCTACCTGAATTCCCGAATTTGCTCCCAGATTTATATAAACCTGGGTTATTTCCCCACTGGAAGTGGAATCCACTTTTACTACATATCCTTCTAAAGGCAGGGAAGTGGAAGAAGATATTATTAAATTACTATCCAATTTTGCCGCAAATTCTACTGCGACTTGCCGGCAGACATCGTCTATAGCTAAAAAAATGTCGGTTGCTGATTCAGAAGATAAACCTAATCCTCCGACCACTGGGACTGGGATACGAAGAGATACTCCAGAATTGGAAGTAGTTCCTTTTTTCACTTCCGAAAAAATAATTTCTCCCGTAGTTACATTTATCGCCCTTACCATAATCGTTACGGTAGCTGTTGATTTCTTCAGATTTATAGGTCCTAAAGCAATCCCTCCTGACTTACTAAACATTATACTAGTTACACTTCCAGTTACTATAGAATCTACCCCGAACATTTTTCCAATTTTAACTGCGGTAGAAGGATCAACTCTCCCTGAAGTAACTTGAAAATCTTGTTCCTGTAAGATGGCCTCTACCTTAGTTCTTTCAAAGACCCGAAAACGATTAAGTATTAATTAAAGCATTGACCATTAAATCTGTAGCTGCCTTGGATAGCTCTGAATCAATACTCCAGAGGTAACCAGGAGAAGTGGAATCAAATCCGATAACCGCTACTCGGGGTAGTTCTGCTGAAAATCCTAAATTTGATGCAAGCAAAATAACGATTAAAATTGTGAATAAGATATTTCTTATTTTTATCATCTCTTTAAACCTCCTATTATTATGATTATATTTATTATACTATACTACTTAAATTTTAAATAAAATATTTTTTAAAACTCTTTTATCTTAAATACTACATTAAATCTAAAAAATCCTTCTTTTTTTTAAAGTAATCAATAAAATATTAATTCAAATAAATTTTAAAGAAAATATGGAGTTTAAAATAGGAATAGAGGTAGGTAGTCTCCTGAAAATAAAAAATAGATTTTCACTAATTTATATAATTATTGGTTATTTCCCAAAAAGCCAAAAATATTTTCAATAGATTATATATTTAGTGCGTTGTAGATAATTTTATAGTAAATTATAATTTTTTGGTTATAATTATATTGTAGGGGTTCGATTTATCGAACCCGTAAATAAGCGGGTCGGATAAATCCGACCCCTACATTACCATTCCCCAATCAGGTCGAGGACAGGTTTGTTTACTTTTTGGGTTACAACCATTATTTATAATAGTAGTTTTTCAAAAAGGAAATTTCTTGATTTGGTATATTCAGGCAGGGGAAATTTCTATTGTTTTAGAGTAAAATAAGATAGAAAAATCCCCTTACCTAAATATTTTATTTTAAATTTTTGGTAATTCTCTTAAGGCTTCTTCAATTTTTTCCTTAGGATAGGCATAATCTTTTAATTTTCCGGCAAAATAAGCCTCATATGCAGCCATATCCATATGACCATGTCCACTAAGACCTAATAATATAGTTTTTGCCTCTCCAGATTCTTTACATTTAAGTGCTTCATCGATAGTAGCTCTAATGGCATGGTTGGTTTCCGGAGCACTAATAATACCTTCATTTCTGGCAAAGGTCACTCCAGCCTGAAAAGTCCCCAATTGGTGTTCTGCTCGTGCTTCAACTAATCCTAATTTAAGTAAATGACTGATAATAGGAGCCATACCATGATACCTCAAACCTCCGGCATGAACTGGTGGAGGAATAAAACCATGTCCCAGAGTATACATCTTTAATAAAGGAGTAAGCCCAGCTACATCACCATAATCATAACTATAAGGACCCCTGGTTAAAGTCGGACAACTTGCCGGTTCAACACATATTATCCTTAAATCAGGCTTCAACCCTTCAATTTTATCTTTTAAAAATGGTAAGAAAAGACCGGCAAAGTTTGATCCTCCCCCCACACATCCAATAATAATATCGGGATATTCACCAATCTGTTCCATAACCTTCTTTGATTCTAATCCAATGATAGTCTGATGCAGCAAGACATGATTTAATACGCTTCCTAAGGAATAATGGGTATCATCACGCTTAGCGGCCTCCTCTACCGCCTCACTAATAGCCAGACCAAGACTTCCGGGACAATCAGGATCTTTAGCCAACATATCTCTCCCGGCTTGGGTATCAGGAGAAGGACTAGGAATACAGTTTGCCCCCCAGGTCTGCATCATTACTCTACGATAAGGTTTTTGCATATAACTGATTTTAACCATATATACTTTAATCTCCAGACCAAAACAGGCACCAGCAAAAGATAAGGCACTACCCCACTGACCTGCTCCCGTTTCAGTAGTTATTCGCTTAATTCCTTCTTTTTTATTATAGTAAGCTTGAGCTACTGCAGTATTGGGTTTATGACTTCCAGAAGGACTACTCCCTTCATATTTATAATAAATCTTAGCCGGTGTATCCAATGCTTTCTCTAATCTCCAGGCCCGATAAAGGGTAGTTGGCCTCCACATTCGATAAATATCCTGTACTTCTTCCGGAATTTCAATATACCGCTGGGTACTCATTTCCTGTTCAATTAAAGCCATGGGGAATAAGGGAGTAAGGTCATCAGGCTTAATTGGTTTCCTGGTTGCCGGGTGCAAAGGAGGTGGAAGTGATTCAGGTAAATCGGCCAGAATATTATACCAGGTAGTCGGCATTTCTTTTTCATCAAGAACAAATTTAACTCTTTTCATCTTTTTCTCCTTTTATTTTTAAAATTATTTTCTCTAATTAAGTTTTCTTTTATTTCTATTACTCTCTTTTGAAAATAGTCTTTGCCCCCTTAAGGGGGCCAATTACGTAATATGAACATATTGCACCTCCTTGGTTAAAAAAATAGCTCTCCATCCCAGCTTATTTTAATAATAGGGACGGAGAGCTATTTTTCCGCGGTGCCACCCTTATTGAGTCTAATAAATTAATATAATATACAGTCTTAATTATTAAACTCCTCTTATATGGCATATGGGTATATAATATAAATTGTAAATAAAAAAACCTTTCATCTCTGAGAGACGAAAGGTTAATTCCGTGGTACCACTCTAATAGGATTTTTATTTAGAAAATCCTACTCTATAGAATACCAGTACATTAATTATATACCGATATACTTTTCCTTTTCACGGTGGAAAAATCCGTCAAAACTTACTCAGGCTATTTTAGCCCTTTTAGCCCGAAGCTTGTGGGTCCATTTCACAAATTATTTAAAATCTTTTGTCGATTCTCACCATAAACGACTCTCTGTCCAATTTTGTAATCTGCTACTTCTCCCACGCTTAGCTTTTAAATATTCATTTTTAAAATTATAACATAGATGTCAAGTTCAGTCAAAACTTTTGTTACCAGTATAATTAATAATTTTCGTAAATCTTACGGAAATGGAATCCATATACAGCGTAGGTTATTACCATAGGAAGAAGTTGTGGGCGTCGAAATAAAGACCAGAAAAAGAGTTTCCAATAATAAGTTCTTTCCTTCCCTACTATACCCAGATGCCAGATAGATTTAAAAAATCCGGTAAGATAATAAAGATGGAATTGATATTTATTTTTTTGTAAAGGTTTAGTATTCTTTAAAAGGGTCAGGAGACGTGCATAGTAATATTTGGGGGAATAAATTGTACTTAATACTTTTTTATAACCATCAATAAGCGTTTTATATTTCATTTTAGGGATAAAGTTAATAGAAAGGTCAGTATTATCACCAGAAGCTTCCTGAAGCAATCTATTTTCCTTAACCAGTTTCTGGTAAAGTTTGGTGCCGCGAGGAGCATTTAATAATCCGACCATAGCACTTACAATTCCACTTTTTTGAATGAATTCAATTATTCTTTCGAAAATTAAAGGCGGATCATTATCAAAGCCCACAATAAATCCTCCATTAACTATTAAACCAGATTTTTGCATCCTTTTAACACAAGCTATTAGATCACGATTTTTATTTTGCAATTTGTTGCATTCAGCTAAACTCTCTTCATTAGGAGTCTCAATACCCACAAATACTGAACCAAATCCGGCCCGAACCATTAACTGCATAAGCTCCTCATCATCGGATAGATTTATGCTAGCCTGAGTAGTAAAAGAGAAAGGATGTTTTCGCTCTTCCATCCAATCAATTATGGCGGGAAGTACCTCGTTTTTTAACTCTCTCTTGTTGCCGATAAAATTGTCGTCGACAATAAATACTCCACCTCTCCATCCCCGTGAGTAGAGACTATCTAATTCTGCGAGTATCTGATCTTTAATTTTAAGCCGCATTTTATGCCCAAAAAGTAAGGTAACATCACAAAATTCACAATTAAAGGGACAACCTCGAGAATATTGAATGCACATAGTGGCATATTTATTTAGATCAACTAGTTCCCAAAGTGGAATAGGTGTATTTTTTATATCTACCCATTGATCCGAAGTGTAAAGATGTTTAGGATGTCCTTCTTCTAAATCTTTTAAAAAAGAAGGCAAAGTAATTTCAGCTTCATTAAGTACAAAATAATCTATCTCCTTAAAATCTTCATATTCAGAGGTAAAAAGTGGACCGCCTGCCACTATCTTAGCCCCTAACTTTTTGCATTTATCAACTATCTTCTTCACAGATTCCTTCTGAATAGACATAGCACTAATAAATATATAATCAGCCCACTTAATGTCTCTATCAATTAATTCTATTAAGGTCATATCTACCAGCTTTTTCTCCCATTCCTTAGGAAGCAAGGCAGCTACAGTTAACAACCCCAAAGGTGGGAGACTCGCTTTTTTAGAAATAAACTTTAAGGCATATTTAAAGCTCCAGAAAGTCTCTGGATACTCAGGGTAAACAAGAAGTATTTTCATATTAACCTTCCCTTTTATTTTATATTTTCTTCCAGAAGAATAAAAACTTAATCTAACTAAATATTTTCTATTAATGACCTATCTTATCCTTTAGTACTTCCTGCTGTCAAGCCCTTGATTAATAATTTAAAATTTTTTATCTCCCCCTAATATTCCACCTAAAATGTTACCGCCGAAACCTGCAATGCCCTTTTGTTCTTCTCTTTTATGAAAACGAGAGGCGGCAATAATTCGATCAGCCAACCCATCGCCTTCCAATCGCTGCAGGATAAAACCTTCTCCTCCGAAAAGTCCGGCTCCAATCTTTTTAGTAAAGGCTACTTCAATTTCAATCCCTCTCGCCGCACATAAGAAAGAATCTTTCTGGCATAAAAATTTTCCGCCCAGTTTATCTATCTCCAGAGGAATTATCTTACCTGGAAAAGGGGCTCCAAAGGCAATATGACTTTTTCCATTTCCCTGATTAAGAAAAGTGGTGATAAAGAAAGACTCACCAGTGATTATACGTTTAAATCCTTTAAACAAGCCTCCTCCAGTAGAAGTTTGCATTTCTATTTTTTCGTCCATATACATCATTGCCCCTGCTTCAGCCCTTATCCCTTCACCTGGATCTAATTCAATCTCCACAATCTGCATGTCATCCCCATAAATCTTGTAGTCAATAATCTCACTCATACTAACTTCTCCTTTTCTCTATTATTTTTTAATGGTTTACACAGAATATCGCCCATTTCCTTTTGAAAAGTATCAAATAATTCTTTACTTAATTCTTTAATTTCAGGATGTTTGTGAGCAGTCTCTTTAATAAAAAGCCTTCCTAAAACCATAAGAGAACCAGCCAATACACCCCAGACACTTTCAATTCCCATCCCCCCACCAAAGGTAGCGGCCAGTTTTAGAGAATCTGAGTTTAAGTTAAGATGATAAACCTGATTAGCAGCATACAAAATAGTTTCGGCACAATTTAAATCTTCTTTAACCCCGTACCCTTCTTGGATTAATTCTTTCAACATTTATTTCTCCCTCCTAAAGTAAGATCCTCTTAAATTTTACCGTGCCATTAACGCTCCATACACCTCTGTAATGATGGGAATTGAAATATTATATTCTTTTCCCCAACGGATTAAAGTCCCTCCGAAAATATCTCCCTCATGTCTGGCATTCCCTTTTTCATAATCTCTTTGAAAGGAGGTCTTGGTTTCGTAGGGAAAATTCCTGGCTTTTTGTAGAGTTTTTTCCACTATATCTTGCTCAAAATCTATATTTTTTGCTCTCCCAATTAAAACAACTTCTTTCATAATATTTTCCGTCATACTCTTTAACTTATCATCAGCGAGTACTTTTCCTATCGTTTTTCCTGAATAAGCGGTCATTAAACTAAGCGCAGTGATAAATATATACTTTTCCCATATTACCGGATAGGGATTATCATACCAGGTGTTGCCAATTCCCATCTCATTAAAGAACTCAATAAGATACGTATAATTATAATCTACATATTTTGGGTCTTTACCAAATACGATCTGCCCCTCAGGACCTTTTTGTCTGATCGTCCCGGGGTTTTCAATACTAGAGGAAACATAGGCACAGGCAGGCGAAACTATCGCTTGATGCAAATTGGTCCTGATACGTTCATAGATATCTACTCCATTAAGCAAGGGAAGAATTATGGTATCATGGTGTATCTTTTTTGAAATTGATGCAACAGTATTATCCAGGTCATACCCTTTTACACACAATAAGTATAAATCTGGGATAGGAATTTGTTCTACCTTATCTGTAGCAACATTCGGATAGCAAACAAATTCTCCTTTATCAGTAAGTAAATGTAACCCCTGTTTTCGAATGGCTTTTAAATGTTCTCCTCGGGCTATAAAATAGACCTGTATAGCATGCTTACCTTTACTAATTTCATAAGCTATCTTCCCGCCAAAATATCCACCAACGCCTCCTACACCATATACACAGACATTTTTAATCTTTTTACTCATGCCTTACCCTATCTATATTCTATTTTTAAATCATCCTTGAGTTCACCCATTATTCGGTTAAATTATATAATAAGTTTAACTATTCTTAAACATTTTTAATTTTAGCAGGTTTTGTAACTTATGTAAATTTATGTAAATTTCTTGACAATAGAACTTTTTTACTGTAAATTGATAAACACTTTTACTTACTGCCTGAATCCAAAAATTATAATTCAAAATAAATAATCGGGGAGGGAAGAAAAATGAACTTAATAGACTTTAGTGCTTTGATTCCCTTCGCTCTGATTACTACCTTCACCCCAGGACCTAATAACCTGAGCTGCGCCTCTATGGGTATTAATTTTGGAATTAAAAAAACTAGGCCTTACCTCTTTGGAATTATTACCGGATTTTTCTTACTGCTTTTGCTTTGTGGATTTTTTTCTAATCTGCTTCTCACGGCCATTCCCTCTATTGAACCTATCCTGCGTTGGATTGGAGCGACCTATATTCTCTACTTAGCCTATGGCACTTTTAAAACTAGCTTTTCCTTTAAGGAAAAAACTAATCAGTATCTTTGGGGTTTTTATAAAGGTGTATTGCTCCAATTTTTAAATCCTAAAGGAATCATTTATGGCTTGACCCTTTATTCGGTCTTTCTAAATCCCCTTATCGGCAATTTTTTCTATATAGTTCTATTCTCATTGGGCTTTGCCCTCCTAGGCTTCTGCTCTATTTTAACCTGGGCTTTATTCGGGGCAATCATTAACCAATATTTGCATCAGGCAAAATTAAGAACCATTTTAAACATTATCCTATCCCTTCTTCTGGTCTATACGGCGATAAAGATTACCGGAATCATTTCCTGACTATAATTTGTCAAGGGACGGTCCTTTGACAAAGTCTATAAACTTTTTATAACTTAACTAATTGCACAATTCCTCGATTAATCTCTAAAAGATTAGCGATTTCTCTATTCGATAATATTGATTTCTCCTTTAATTCCCTTATCAGCTTATCACGAAATATTTTGTTTCTTCTCTTTCTTAATAAAATAAGTTCAAAATGATTTCTTTTTAAATATTGGTCACGGAAATTAGAGGCCTTTTGATAAGTATTTATATCTTTCTTAGTCTGATTATCTTCTTTGTATTCTAAAAAATCATGATTATCTTCTGCTTGAGAAAATTTCATAAATAAAGGGAGAGCTTTTGATAAATTCTTAGAAAATAGCTTTAAAATATCTTCTACTATAACCATTTTAGTCCGATTTTTAAGATATTCAGAATAAGAACTCCACTTATAATCTTCTGGCAATTTTACTAATCTGGCCTTGAGGGGATTATTGTGGATATAACGGATAACCGCTAATAAATATAGTTCGCCTTCTATAACTTCACTCTTAAATCTATCTTGAAAGAGGTGACCATTCTGCTGGTATTTTTTGTTAAAATACACTGCATAAGCAGTACCAATCCTCTTCATTATATGAGAAATATTATCTTTATTCTCTTTTAAAAGTAAATGGATATGATTATCCATTAGACAATAGGCATAAATAACAAATTCATTATCCTTTTTCTTGTTAGTCAGAATATTTAAAAATCTATGCTTATCTTCATCATCAATAAAAATATCTCTTCCAGAATTACCTCGAAGCATAACATGATAAATTTGACTTGAACTTAATTTTCTTCTTTGTCTAGACATATTGTTTACCTTTTATCTTTTTTTATTTAATTTATTATATCTATAATCTAAAACTTTGTCAAAGGACCGTCCCCTGACAATAAAGGTAATGAACAAATACCCTCCAATAAAACGCGGGTGGCAATACAGTCATCTTCATTGTATTGGAGAATCCTCTTTTTTATGTTTTCATCACCGGTCTCTACCCATCGATGATACCACTCAATAGATTCAGCACCGGATGGACTGGTATCCCGCCAACGAAATCCCAGATAGGAGGCTAATGTTTTAATAGAGTAATCATTAGTGGGCCATTCTGTTTTTTTCTTCACCACATCAAGGTAGAGATCAATTGCATAACCGGAATTAAACATCCCTTCTATATCGTCTTTGGACATCACCTCGGGATATTTTTCTTGCAATTTTTTCCATTGGGTTTTTTCATAGGGTGAATAATAATAAATGATACAGGGCATTGATCTTTGAATAAATTCCCAGGCTTTACCAAAGGCTTGTTTTTGTTCTTCTTTATTTGGTTGGTCGGAAAAGAAAGAAACATATCGCTCGGTGGTAGTATCTCGATTGCGACGTTCCAGAAAACCATGCAGATAGCAGATATCTCTCAGCGGATCGGTCTCAATATCGAAAAATAATTCAGTGGAGGCATCTGGTAAGGTGACTTGCTCTTTCAAATAGGGTTGGGAATCTTTTTTTGATAAAAGGATTGCTCTTTCTTGAAATTTTCGCAGGCTTTCTATCCCGATACCTGGGAAAATGGTTTTATTTTTCCTTTTAAACATCTCCAAATCAATGGTGGCAAAATCAGAAACGGAATCTATATAGCTAATCATCGCATCTCTTTTTACCCGACCCAGTTCCGGTATCAAGGTTAAATCATTAGCCTTTTTTAAACATCTAAAGCAATAAGTCCGCCATTGGCATAATTTGCATATTCCTGAATAGGCAGGCAAAGTTTTTAAGTCCTGGTTCGCTATTTTACTAACTGCCTCTAAACAATTTTCATATCTAACCCACCAGGATTCTATTTTTCGTATACTTTGGGGTGAATTTAAATCATATTCAATTTCTCGTCCCTGGATATCCCAAATAAAAGGGGTTCGGCCTCCCGATATACCGAGTCTTTCCAGGATATCGGTATAAAGGGCAAGCTGGACTGCATAGTGGACTTTCAGCTTACCTTCGGAGGTATCATTTTCTCCCTCTAAACCGGAACCGCTCTTAATATCACCGCTAATGTAGCCCTTACCATATTTTCTTAAAAGATCAGGTTCGCCGACCAGCCCCTCGGTACTGATTCTTCCACCATAGATTAAATCTTCGCCACGGTCAATAGCTTCTTTGGTTCGCTTTTCTCTTTCCATTCCTGAGTAGGAGCTTAAATCTAAAAATGGTAACTCCAAACCCTGGATTACTTGTTTTTCAAAATCAGTACCCTTTTCCCATAATAATTTGACAAATACACTGATGGGATCTTGTTTTGAATAATCTCCAAAAAGATCTAATCTTACACGGTGAGGACATTTGACGTAGTTATAGAGCATATTGGCGGAGAGTTTTTTGGGCATCAAATTTCTCCAAAAAATTAGAATAATATAAAATCGTAGGTTTAGCTCATCTTACGAATACGCACTTCAATCTCCTGCTCATCCTTCAGCAATTCCACCAGTTTAGAAGTATCCGTATCACCGTAATGATAGGGGTACAGGATTTTCGGCTTTAAGACTTTTGCAGCATCAGCAACCATCCCCGGTGTCATCGTGTAGGGCAGATTCATAGGTAAAAAAGCTACATCAACTCCCTGTATTGTTTTCATCTCGGGAATATTTTCGGTATCACCGGCCACATAGATTCGTTTATCACCAAAGGTCAGGATATACCCATTTCCTACACCCTGCGGATGGAAGGGTTGACCATTATCACGTTTATGAATAATATTGTATGCTGGCACTGCCTCAATTTTTATCCCCTGAACAGTTTGCACCCCCCCATTCTTCATAACCATACCACCTGAAATCTTCTGGGCACAGGTTTCCGTAAGAACCAATTCGGTTTTATTAGTTCGTAACATCTTGATTACTGCTAAGTCAAAATGGTCGCTATGCTCGTGGGTTATCAGAATAATATCTGCTTTAGGAAGTATAGAGTAATCCGCCAGCTCACCGTAGGGGTCAATATGAATAACTTTTCCATTAAAGGTAAAGATTAAGCTGCCGTGACCGATAAAGGTAATTTTTAGATCACCAGCAGAGGTGGTGATAATATCTGTTTCAAATTGAGTCTGAGCATTCGCTGAGCTCGCCATACCCATAAAGAACAATATAAGTAAAATAAATTTAAACATCTTTTCCCCTCCTTATTAATTTAATTAATATTTTTATTTCTATAAAATCCAACCAAACGAATAAGTTGAAAAATATGAGTTTAATAGATATTTATCTCCATAAGTGATTCAATTAAAATTACTACTTTGATAATTATAATGGAAATATTACTTATTAATTTTTTCTTATTAAGAATTATAAAATAGGTTTACAAATAATCTCATTAATTCGTAGTAAAGTTACCTTGGTACTGGGTGCTGCAGTAGCTACCACTGCTGTATCTGCACCAGAATGCGTCCCGGCAACTACAATTACTTTTTCGCCCATTTTTATACAGCCGCCATCACAAGCCATCATAATTATCTCCACACATACCTTCATTCCTTGTCCAAAAACTCTAAGCATATTAGCCAAGGCCTGTGGTGTATTTGTCCCATATAAATCAACAGTATGAAATAGCATCGTTCCAAAGTGTACCACATGTTTCTTTCCCCGTAGTTCATTTGCTAATTCTTGCGGAAAAGGATTCCCCTCCTCTTTAAAACTGAATTGCCAGGGAACTACCACTAAATTAACATCCTTCCCCTCCACAGCATCTAAGAATGATTTTGCAGTATTCCCCTTGGTTGAGGCCAGAACAATCCGGTGGATATTTCTTAATTTGGCCCTTTCTAGAACTAATTTTATAACTTCTGCGGTATTTTCTTTTCCCGGTTTTTCGAAATAAACAATTTTTTCTTCCATTTTCTGTTTACCTTTCCTATTTATTATCTGAGAACACTATAAATTACCTTGTTGCAGTATTTTACTAAAAAATAGCTCTTTTTCTAATTACTTTTTATCACACCAGCATAAAAATTTCAAGATATATACTCCATTTCTCAAAAAATATTAAACTTGTTGAAGGATTATTTCTTGACCTATCTTTAACAAAATACTCATCGCTTCTTTTTCTTGGTGGGATATTTCTGCTAATACATCTGAGGCCTTATTGACATACACCATGTCCTTCTTATCTCCTGCTTTCATAAATAATTTAGAAACTGTTCTCCACAACTGGGCAATATTAACAAATAAACCGTAAGCTTTTTTTATTTCTTCTACTTTTAACAGCTGATAACTTTCTTTTAAAAAGTCTCGATAAAGATTTCTGAACAGTGCCCCGCCGGTACCGGCTTTTTCCATTAACATGGCAGTTGTTTTAAAATCTCCTTCCACATCTTTACTTCTCTTAAACCATTTTATTATTTCTTTACTGGCCTTTAAGATACCTTTATAGCTAATATTTTCGATAGGAGGATTCAAGTAATTTTTAGCGTTATCGCTGATAGCCTGCATTATTTCTTTCTTTAGGTCATATTTTTTATTGGTAGTCTGAAAGGTATAAGAGAGATTTTTAGATGACATCGGTCCTTTTTCATTCCTGGCCAGTTCAAGGTTCTTTAAAGAAGTTTTCACCAATCCACCCTGTTGGATAGTATCCACCAGATAAGCATTATTTTCATCATATCCATACATAGCTACATAATGACCAGCGAAATAAAATTTTTTAGTAAAATAGTCCAGATAATAAGAGTCCAGCTTTATTCCCACCGGAATACCTAAATCAATCTTTTCTTTTACGTTCTCCCAGGCTTTTTTCACTGAAGAGGTTTCCTGAACCTTAAACTTCAAGTTAAGATGCCGGGTAATATTCTGAGTCAATAAATCAGTTTTTATTCTCCCTCCAATAAAAGGGAAATCCATTGTTTTCCTATTCCAAATAATGAAGCTTAACCCTCCACCTAATCCAAAGAGTAAGGGTTCGGAAAAATAAATTCCTAAATGCTGAAGTAAACTTCCGGTGGCAGTTGTTTCACAGTGTTGACCGTTAAAAGGTTTAAAATTATTAATTATCATTCTCTGCCTCCTCTTCTTTTGGGAAAATATATGATATATTATCATAATTGCTATTCCCGATTTAGATGTTTATCTGTTTTAAAAATATTGCTCTATCTCTTATTTATTCTTAGTAGAAACGGAAAGGGATTTTAAGTAGATGTGGGGAAATTTATGTTTTCCTGAAACCCATTTGGCTTTATTACCTAAAGCTATTATATTATTTAATTCTTGGAGAGCATTACCAGCGATCATTACATCCTTGACTCTTCCTACTATTTTACCATTCTCAATTTTAAAACCTAATTGTACATTATTGGAAAAAGCTCCGCTAATTATATTCCCCTGTCCTAACCCCAGAACCTGATCTACAATTATCCCCTGCTTAATATCTTTTACCATCTCTAAAAAGGAAACTTTCCCTTCTGGTATAATTAAATTATTTACTTCCGGGGCAGGTCCACTATGTATATACCCCCTTAATCCATTACCGGTGCTTTCTACTCCAACTATCCCCGCAGTCTGTAAATCATAATAAAAGTTTTTAATTGCTCCCTTTTCTACTAAAGGCAACCTTTTCATCTTTACTCCTTCATCATCAAAAGGAGCACTCCCCAGGGCAAAATCTATAGTTCCATCGCTATCCAGGGAAAATAATTCACTCCACATTTTTTCTCCTTTTTTATCGGACAAAGGGGATACTTTCTTGAGCACCATCTTTCCATTTAAGCCCATAATTAGAGGAAGGATTAACACCAAAGCTGCCTCAGGAGTAAATATAACTGGCATCTTTCCACTTTCTACTGAAACAATTTTTTCTCCCCATTCTAATTTTTCAATCAGTTCAGCACACAATTTTCCTGAATTAAGATTATCTCTCCCCGATTCTAAAGAGGAATATAAGATCAACATATCTTCCTCTTCTGTTTTTTGCACCATTGCAGAATAAGCCATTATGGTCTTTTGATAAGAATAACTTCCTCCTTTAGAATTCAGGTATTTTACTTCCAGGTAATTCTTTAAAATATTAACATCACACCTTAACTCTCGATTGACTTTTCCTATCTCCTTAATAATATCTTCCCCGGTACTAATCATTGCTTCAATACTTTTTTCTGCCACTTGAGCATCGTAAATATTTACTTTCTCTTTCTCTTCTAATTTTACTTCTTTAGGAAAATCAAAAGAAGCTCTGGGACCAAATTCAGAAGTAGCTATTGATTTATCAATCATCAAGTCTAAATTATATCCCCCAGTGGAAGAAGAAAATCCCACTTTCCCATTATTTATTACCCGTAAAGCTTGCCCTTCAGTCTCAGAAATATCTATCGCTTTTAATCTATTTACTTCAAAATTTACCGGAACAGTCTGGTTTTTTATTTTAAATAACTCAGCGGAATCCACTTTTTTACTGATTTTTTTCATTAATTTTTTCAATTTACTGTCCACCTCCTACGATTATTTTTTTTATCCTAAGGTGTGGACTACCGAAAGATACCGGCAAGGGAGACTGACCACCTTTACCACATCCTCCAGCTGCTTCTATTATTTTTAAGTCATCCCCTATCCCTTCGATATTCAGAAGAGTAGAAAAAAGATTGCCGCTTAAGACTACATCTCTAACCGGCTCAGCAATTTTTCCATCCCTGATCATAAACCCTTCTCCGGAGCTAAAAGTAAACATCTCAAAAGTAGTATTACCTCCAAAACAGTCTTTGGCATAAATTCCTTTTTTTATTCCAGACAATAAATCCTTAAAAGGAACCTCCCCATTCTCAATATAAGTATTGGTCATTCTGACCATAGGTTTAAAATTATAGTCAAGGGCCCGGGCATTTCCGGTCGGTTCCTCTCCCATCTTTTCTGCCGTCTCTCTGGAGTGAAGTCTCCCCACTAAAATTCCATCTTTAATCAGATAATTCTTCTTTGTTTTAACCCCTTCATCATCATATTTAGAAGAACCTATCAAATCCGGAAGAGATCCATCATCCACTACATTAAGTTGGGGAGAACCAATTCTTTTCCCTAAAATCATTAAACTTTTCATCCTATCATCTTCATAAAGAAAATCTGCTTCACTTAAGTGCCCAAAGGCTTCATGGATAAAAACACCTCCCAGGGTTTGATCTATAATAACGGTATATTCTCCTCCCTCCACTGGCTGAGCTTTAAGGAGAGCCAGGGCTCGGGTAGTAGCTTTTTCTGCCCGGGGTAAAATATCTCTTACTATACGAAAACCTTTGGTAGTTCCTAAAGTCTCACTAGCCATCTGGACATTATCTCCTTCTCGGGCTATAGCGGTAAAACTTACTCTTAGAAAGGGTTTTTCTTGTTCTATATAACTTCCTTCAGAATTAACAAAATAAACCGTGGAAAAAATATCAGCATAAACCACACTAGATGATTGTATTTTTTGATCATAATTTAAAATTCTATGATTATAATTTTCGATTACTTCTTTTTTTTCTTTTAAACTTACCTGACGGAAATCTTCATCCAACTCTTTTTTTACTATTTCTACTACGGGAGGAATAGCTGCTAGTTTACTTTCTTCTTTAGTAATTAAGTTCGCTATCTTTATTGCTTGTTCTACTTTTTCCTCTAAATCATTAAACTGATTGAAAGTAATAAAACTCCATCCCCCTTTGACCAGGGCTCTGATATTTCCTCCCCATTCTTGAGCACAATTTAATTTTTCTAAATTTTTACCCTGAAAATGAATGGTAGTAGTTTCTCTTTTTTCCGCTCTTATCTCCAGATAATCTACTTTACCTTTTTTCCTTAAGGCTTTTTCTAATATTTCCCTCATTAATCAATCTTCCTTTCTATCTATATCTTTTTTAAATAATTAAATTCAGTATAATTATTATATCTACTACGGGAGTTAAAATAATATTTTAATCAACTTAGCATATTATACTATTCTTTCTTTTTAAATAAAACCATACTAATAAAACATTATTCATCGGGAGGTTGATTTCTCCATAAATAACCTATATAATTTTAATAAAATAACTATCTTTTTAAAAATAGCCTGAAATTAAAAAATAGATGAAAAAAATAGAAAATAAAAAAAATAAATTAAAAAAAGAGACTAATCTCTTTGGAGCTCAAACTATTGGTGAAGAAATTGCCAATAGTATTACTCATGGCCTGGGAGTGGTTTTAAGTACTGCAGCTCTGGTAATTCTGGTAGTTCTGGCCAGCAAACGCGGCGATGCCTGGCGCATGGTAAGTTTCAGTATATATGGAGCTACGCTTATCTTGCTTTATCTATCTTCCACCCTTTACCATAGTTTTGTAAACCCAAAGGTAAAAAATATTTTTAGAATCCTGGATCATCTGGCTATCTATCTTCTTATCGCCGGAAGCTATACTCCCATAACTCTTGTTTCTATGAGGGGAGCCTGGGGATGGACTCTTTTTGGGCTTATCTGGGGAATGGCCATAGCTGGGATTATAATCTCTATAGCCTTTAAAGAAAAACTCAAACCGGTAATGGTTTTATCTTATGTAGTTATGGGATTACTCATTGTTGTTGCCTTTAAACCAATGCTGCTGATACTGCCTCAAAAAATGATTTTCTGTCTGTTTATCGGGGGAGCTTTTTACCTTTTGGGAATAATCTTTTATTTATGGAAAAGATTGCCTTACCACCACCCCATCTGGCATCTTTTTGTCCTGGGGGGAAGTATTTCTCATTTTTTTGGTATATTATTTTATCTCACTTAATACTTTGCCAAGGGACGGTCCTTTGACAAACTTAAGACTTTGTCAAAGGACCGTCCCTTGGCAAACTTTGACCAATTACCTGGTCAGATGAATAGGCTTTCCTATTATTCCCTCAGCTGCTTCAGCGATAGTTTCTGCCAGGGTGGGATGGGCATGAATAGTATTTACAATCTCTTCAGCAGTTGCTTCCATAGAAAGAGCCAAGGTTCCTTCGGCAATTAAGTCACTAGCATGGGCCCCCAAAATATGTAAACCTAAAAGTTCAGAAGTATCGCTATCGGCAATTATCTTTACCATCCCCTCAGTTTCTCCCATTCCTAAAGCCTTTCCATTGGCTAGATAGGGAAATTTGGAAACTTTAATCTGATCATATTTTTTTCTGGCTTCTTCTTCGGTTAATCCTACACTGGCTACTTCAGGTAAAGAAAATACACAATTAGGCACCACTTTATAATCCATTAACACTTCTTTCCCAGAGATGTTCTCCACCGCCACTATCCCTTCTCGGGAAGCAACATGAGCTAACATTATCTTGCCTACTACATCTCCTACTGCATAGATGCCAGGGATATTAGTCCTCATCTTCTGATCTACTTTAATAGCTCTTCCCTCCAATTCGATACCCAATTTTTGAACATTTATATTCCCAAAATCTGGAACTCTACCGGCAGCTAAAAGAACTTTTTCGGTTTCCAGTCTTTGTTTTCCTTCTGGGTTAGAAATTAGGACCTTAAAATTCTGATTGGTCTTTTCTATCCCTTCAACCTTACTATTGGTTAGAATTTTAATTCCCTGTCTTTTTAAAATAAAGGCAAGCCTATTGGCTATCTCCTCATCTATAGGAAGTAAGATTCTGGGGAGCATCTCTACCACGGTAACTTCCACTCCCATAGCTTTAAAGATACCGGCAAATTCTATACCTATTACTCCTCCTCCAATAATTATCATCTTGGTGGGCAACTCGCTTAAGGATAAAGCTCCGTCACTATCTATTACCCCCTCATTTTCTAAACCTGGAATAGGTATCTTCATCACTGAGGAACCGGTAGCAATAATAATATTCTCAGTCTTTATAAGCTCTTTTTTACCTTCAATATTAATGACTTCCACTACTCCTGGCTCTAATATATTACCTTCTCCCTGAATTACCCTAATCTGATTAGCTTTCATCAGCTGTCCTACCCCGGAACTCATTCTCTTAGCTATCATTTCTTTCCTCTTCATAATGGCCGGAAAATCATAAGAATATTCTTTAACTTGAATTCCAAATTCTTTAGCCCTTTGGAGTTGGTTTAATAGCTCAGCGGTACCTACCAAAGCTTTGGTAGGTATACAACCTCTGTTTAAACAGACTCCTCCTAATTTATCCTTTTCTATCAGGACTGCCTTTAGCCCTAAATGAGCGGCTTTTATAGCGGCCACATATCCACCAGGTCCTCCACCAATAATGGCTACATCAATCTCGTTCATATTGGTCTGTCTCCTCCTAATAAAATTTATTCCCAGCTACTTCTATAATTTAGTCATGGTTACATCCACTGAAGATATTTCTCCAAAATATACCCAAATATCTTCTACCCAGGTTCTAAAACCGTCTTTAATTATGGTAAGTTCGTGATATCCGTCTTTTATATTTTCTAAGGCTACCGGATTACTTGAAAAGGTAGTCTTTTTATAGGTGCCATCTAAAAATATTTTAGCCCCACTCTGATTACAAGAAATGGAGATTGTACCATAAGACTGTTCCACTATCAAATCAGCAGAAACAGTAGTCGTCTGCGAAGGGAAGACGGAAACATAACTATTCCATTCCTGATAGCCGGACAACACCAATTTAATACTATGCTGACCTAAGGTAATATTTTTTAAATTTAGAGGAGTTACTCCTTTAGAAGAATTATCTAAATATA
>PFIP01000131.1:0-6008 GCA_002782675.1 Candidatus Infernicultor aquiphilus | reverse complement strand
GAAACAGTAGTCGTCTGCGAAGGGAAGACGGAAACATAACTATTCCATTCCTGATAGCCGGACAACACCAATTTAATACTATGCTGACCTGAACTAATGCTATCTAAATTTAGAGGAGTGTCTCCTTGATAAGAATTATCTAAATATACCTTTGCCCTTTGAGGATTGGACATCACAATAATTCTACCATAATTAGTAGGTGGAATAATTGGGGTTATAGTATAACTTAATAGGTTACCCTGTACCCAATCTGTGGGAGGTAAAGGTTGGATTATACCTTTAATTTGATGGGTAAAAGCTTTATAATCTTTATTTAATTCTGGAATTAACCCTATAGAGATAGGTCTGATGGTAGCAAATCCCAGAACATACTCAATCCCCGGTTGAGAAGAAGGGTCAATTTGCCCTTCAAAGGTATTAACTTCTCCTGCTTTTACTAAATTATGCGGTGAATATGGATTAGGGAAAATAATTTTTCCTCTGCCTCCAGTATCATAGCTATATAAGGTTACAAAGGAATCTCTGGAAACCTGGAAGAAAATTTTAATCCTCTCTCCAGGAGCATAAGTTGCCCCCCTCTCTTTATCCAGCCATAATCTAAGAGAAAAAGCAGGATGAGGATTGATAATTTGAATACTTTTCATCTTTTCGGTCTCTTCTGCACTTTGAGCATAACTAATCCCTATCATAGCCAAGCAAAGAAAAATCAATAAGGTGGCAAAAACACAAACTAATATCTTACTTCTCTTCAAAAAAAATACATTTTTTGACATTTTAAAATCCTCCTATTTATTTAGTATTATATAGTACATAGTCGATAGCTGATAGTCGTTATCGGTCTTCTGACTTCTGACTTCCATCCCTCCCGTGTATCTCCCTATGTTTATTATAACATAAAAAATAACTAAAATTTATCCTTAAAATAAAATTATTATAAAATTAATGTTTTATCAATAAATCGTTTTTCATAGCCAAGTACCAGAATATTTTTTAATCTTAATAAATTTTTATAAAGTTTTCATAAATTCGATAGTGTAAAATTTTCCTCTACTTGAAATATATATAAATTTTGTATATAATTACTGCAGTTTTCATTTTTTAAAACCGTTGAATCAGTTTTTGGGTGGTATATTTATCTTTATTTATTAAAATAAATATAAAACATAAAAAATATTTTTAAAAAAATAAAAAAAATTTATTAAAAAGAAGGATTTTTAAAATACTTGTCGTATAATATATAAGTAATAGTCACTAAACATTTTATATTTTATCTATATCTTTATAGTTTATATCATTTTGCTGAAAAAAATGAAAGGAGGTGTAAATAGTGAATAAAGGCGAATTAATCGATATGGTTGCAAATGACATTAGCATTACCAAACGAGAAGCTAAAATTGCCGTTGAATGTGTATTGGAAAATATTGCTAACTGTTTAGCTAAAGGTGATGCAGCTAGATTGGTAGGTTTTGGTACTTTTGGTATCAGAAAAAGAGCGGCTCGAATGGCCAGAAATCCGCGTACTGGTGAGAAAATTTCCGTAAAAGCTATGAACGTGCCTTTCTTTAAAGCAGGTAAAGAGTTAAAAGAGAAGGTAAAATAATAAAATATTATAATTATTTTATCTGTAAATTTAATTATTAATAGGCCTATTAAGTGTTATATATTAGCTTAATAGGCCTTTTTTATAATATAACTTATTGATTCTTCTCTTCTATATGCACACCCTGAATATTTATATTCACCCCAGTAACTTTAAGACCGGTCTTGGTTTCCAATTCCTGTTTTACTTTTTTCTGTATCTCATTAGCCACCTGAATTATTACGGAACCATATTCTAAAATAACTGAAATAATAGTAGAAACTTCTTTATTTTCTCTAAGATCAACTTTTATCCCTTTTTCTAACTCTTTGGTCCCCAGTAAAGTTCCTATTCCTCCTTTGCTGTGAGTAGCTAATCCCGCTACACCTTCTATCCCAATAACAGTTCTACTGATTATGGTGGCTATCACCTCTGGGACAATATTTACTTCCCCCAATATTTCTTTGGCTTCAACTTTTTCTTCTTTCTGTATTTCTTTATGCTCTTCTTTCATCTTTTCGTTCTTTTCTTCTGGAAGTACTTTTTCGGTCTTTTCATCCGGATTTATTACTTCTTTTTCTTTCTTTTTTATAACTTTATCCATTTTAATTCTTACCCCCTTTTATTCTTAATGATTTTAATCTCCCTCTAGTTTAAATTACCAAAAATATAAAATATTCTTTCTGATTTCAAACCAATTTTTCCAATACCTTGCTAATCTTTCTTAAATATCTAAAATAGTAATATTGTTTTAATCTTTTACTTTTTATCCGGGCATAACTAAAAATTTGATTGCCGTCCTTTCTTCTCCTTCAATCTCAACATCTACAAAAGCAGGTATACAAACTAAGTTAACACCACTGGTGGCGGTATATCCTCGAGCAATAGCAATTGCCTTAACTGCCTGATTTACTGCACCTGCTCCTATAGCTTGTAATTCTGCTTTACCTTCTTCTCTTATTACCCCTGATAAGGCACCAGCAACGGCTTTTGGATTTGATTTAGATGAGACTTTTAGTAGTTCCATTCTTTTCTCCTCCTTTGTAATATTAAATACCTTAGTTAATATCCACATTTGTTAATCTATTTATGCTATTTTTTCGCTTTTACTTTTTCCTTAGGGCACGGTCTTGGATTTTCTTATCTTTTCCATCACCTCCAATTATTATATTCGGAAAATATTATTATACTGTTTATAATGATTATAACATATTTGAGTTTATACTATTATATTTTACTATAGATTTTATCTGCTGATAGTTTTTATCAGTAATATCGGGTGATAAATAGGGTAAATAGGTCATCTCTGCCTATGCGTTGGGTTTATTCTAAAAGAAGCACAATAGCTACAGCGGAAAGGACAACCCCCTAATTCCATATCTGTTGAAACGGCGGGTATCTATATTTCTTTTCATAAATTTTGTAATTTTTTACTTTTAATTTTTTAAATAAATAATATAAATATGGTCAGATTATCAGAAATTTAATTTATTTAAAGGGATCCTACCATAAAAAAGTTCCTCTCCCCTAAAAAAATATCGTTAATGTATACTCTTATCTTCCACTCTCCAGGCAATTTAGAGGCATACCCCTCCTTAATCTTTATCCAGTACCAGGTACGATAATTAGTATAGCTGCCAGCTTCCATCTCCAATTCTCCTCGATGATACAATGTCCCTTGAGGGGTAATCCATTCCCACCTCAGGATAAATTTTTCCGTTGAATCATAAGAAAAGCTGAACCAAGCAACTACTTTCTCGTCCTGAGGAACGAAAATATTAGTCTCTTGAAGGAGATTTTTTTCCAGAATATCTTTACCTAGAGCAATTTTTTGTAAATATTCTGAATCCGGTGCTAATTCCTCTCCCTGACCTACTGCAGAGAAGACCATTAAACAGATCAATACAAATAACCATAATTCAATCCTAAAAATATTTTTTATCTTCATAATCAAAATTTACTACCTCCTTTTAAATTTATTAATTAAATGATTTACAAATTAATAAGAAAATTTACCCTACGAATTATAGACTTCTACTTTCTTCACTATATACTAATTTGGCTCCTGGCTCCTAAATTTTATCCTTTTATAATTATTCTCCAAACCAAACTCAAATTCCTGCAAACTTTTTAAAAAATATTTTTTATTTTAAAAAAATAAAAAAGGTAACAGTCTTTTTCAAACCATTACCTTTTTATATTTTATAGATTAATAACTTTTCGTTCTTTTCTATCCTCCACAAGTGGAGCAACTACCCGATGAACAAGAATTACAGGAACTGGAACTTGAATTCATCGAGGAAGAAGATTTTCCGGAACAGAATCCAAAACCATTAAAAATTCTTTTAATATTTTTACTGTTGCATTTTATACAGGATATCTTACCTTCTTCCATCTCCTTAATAGTTGCTCTAACCTCAAAGGCTTCCTGACAATCCTGACATTCAAAATTATAGTTTGGCATATCTATTTTCCCTTTTTTCATGCTAATTTGGTCAACTTTTTTCTACACTTATTTATACTCCAAACTATCCTGGCTGTCAAGAATAAAATTACCTCTGGTGCGTTTGACAAATTGCCAAAAACAGTGTAAAATTCTAACATAAAAAAGGTGCATCTTTTTTACGCTGAATTCTCCAAGGGAGAAACGGGGGAACCAAAATTCACGTCTGTGTGCCTGCCTGAGCGAGTACGCTCGCAGTCAGGCAACGCACAGGCAGAGGGGTGAATCTTATTTAAATAATAAGTAGAGCAATCCTTTCAGCTCAAATCCGTCAGCTCACCCCGTAAGCGTTGGAGGTGGAATAAATTTATAAATATAGCATTAATAATGGAGAAACTAAAGATAAAATAGTTTCTCTTTTTTTAGTTTAATAAAAATTTCCCAAAATAAAATATTTTTTAGAGAAACTAAAAGGGGTGAATTTTTTTGAAAATAATCGTAATAGGCGCAGGAAAAGTTGGTTGCCAGATTGCCCAAACTTTATCTTCAGAAAATCATGATATCGTAATAATTGAAAAAGATAACATAATACAACAATCTGCTCAAAATAGTTTAGATGCAATGGTTATTTTAGGCAATGGAGCTAATGTACTCACTTTAGAGGAAGCTGGAATTAAACAAACAGATATGTTGATTGCCGTAACCAGCAGCGATGAAGTAAACATGTTAGCCTGTATGATAGCTAAACAATTTGGTGTACCTAAAAAAATCGCTCGTATCAGAAACCCTGAATATCTGCACACCAGTATCTTATCCAGAGAAAAATTAGGAATAGATTTTGCTATTAACCCAGAAAGAGCTACCGCGAAAGAAATAGTTAAATTATTTAAATCACCAATAAATGTTTCTCAAGTACAGGATTTCGCTGAGGGAAAAGTTAAACTTATTGAATTCAATATTGAAAAATATTTTCCTTTTCTCAATCAGCAACTAAAAAATATTAGCTTTAAATACCCTGTATTAGTTGCAGCTATCTATCGAGATAATAAGATAATTATTCCTGATGGAGAAGAAAAAATTATTTTAGGGGATAATTTATATGTTTTGGTTGAAAAAGACAATTTTTTAGGGTTAAATGAATTTTTTAACGAAAAACCACTGGATATGCAAAATGTGATGATTTTGGGAGGAAACAGAATTGCTATTCAAACAGCTTTAATATTAGCAAAACTTGGCATTAATACTAAATTGATTGAAAGAGATAAAGAAAAATGTGATAAAATCGCTGAACTACTTCCTCATTCCTTAATAATAAATGGAGATGGCACCAACATTGATCTTTTAAAATCGGAAGGTATAAAAACCACTGATGGTTTCGTCGCGGTCACCGGATATGATGAATATAATCTTTTAGTAGCCTTATTAGCCAAACACCTGGGCACAAAAAAAGTAATTGCTAAAATAGATAGATCCAATTATATTCCAATACTGGAAAAAATTGGAGTAGATGCTGTAGTAAATCCCAGAATAATCACTACTTCTGCAATATTACAATTTATTCGAAAAGGGGAAATTGTTTCTTTAACTTTATTAAAAGAAGGAAAAGCGGAAGTCATCGAATTGATGGTTCATTCTAACTCAAAAATTATTAATAAACCACTAAGAAATGCTAATCTGCCTAAAAATTCTATTATCGGTGCCGTTATTCGTAAAGATAGAGTAATTATCCCTCATGGTGATGATACTATTCAAGCTCAAGACAAAATAATTATATTTGCTTTGTCGTCTGCTATAAAGAAAATAGAAAAAATATTCGATGGTGAAAAGAGTTAAAATTGAAATATAAGATTGTGCTAAATACCTTAGGTAGTCTTTTGTTTTTTTTAGGATTAAGTATGCTGTTCCCTCTTTTGTATGCTATTTACTATAAGGAAGCAGTGATTAATACATTCATACTTTCTATGTCTATTACTTCTTTAAGTGGTT
>PFIP01000126.1:532-3409 GCA_002782675.1 Candidatus Infernicultor aquiphilus | reverse complement strand
CGAAATCAATGCCATTGTATTGGAGTATACCATATATACCAAATGTCGACCCTATAAGAAGTACTACGCTAAGAATTTGATTAATTTGTTTTTCGCTATTAATATTATTAACTATTATAAAATAAAGTAAGGGTCCGGCTAAAAAGAGAGGCAACTCTTTTAAGCTTACAAAAAAACTGTTAGACCAAATTAGGGAGAGAACGCAAATAGCTATAAAACTTAAGATAGGAAGGTTAAGTGGTGTAGAAATAAATTTAATCTCTTCCTTATTTATCATCCTAAGTTCCCAAAACATTAAGCCGATTATTACTAAGAGCTCTGCAGTAAGTTCTTTTGCTGGATTAAATACATCTATACAACGTGGATAAAAGACTATAGGGACTAAAATAATTAAAGCAATAATACTGATTTCAATGGTTTTAGTCCAGAAAGATTTATAATCTGTTGTCGAAAAATTTATTTCTTTTTGTTCCATTGGGAATTTACATTTCCTCCATAGATATTATCTTCCAATCATCGTCTTCTTTCTGAAAATCGACATTATATTCTATTTTTTCATTATATATAATTTTACATAAATACCAAAGAAGGCATGCTTTTAGAGAAATATTAATCTCCATTTTGCCACTGGCGTATATATCGGTTAATACTAAGTCACTTTCAGGGATAGTAACCTTTACTTCAATTTTAAAAAAAGATAAAGGATCTAATAAATCTTCAGCCTGTTCTATCTTTAAAAATAATTCCTCAGGTAAGTTGTTAATATGATTATCATAGGTTCCGCCATTGGTGTCAGAATAATCGTAAGAGATATTTTCCATAAATAAACCTACCTCTTTTTTCTCAATGGCTTTTTCAATATTTTTAGCAATCTGCATAATTTGGGCTTCATCTGTAGAAGAACCGATACAACCAGTCAATAAAGATGAAAGTAAAAAAATATTGATTATTGTCACTAAGATTTTTGGTTTGTTTATTATAGACATTTATAGCTCCTCTTTGGTTAGCTAGTTTATTAGTATGATTAAATTCAAATATATAAGCATGAATGCTCTGGATTCCCTCTTTCGAGGGAATGACAGAATAAATAGACGGGTTTGATAAATCAAACCCCTACTAAATACTATTCACCATTCATTAGCGACTAATTCATCTTGCATCTTTATTCTTAACTAGCTAACTAAGTAACCAGCTAACCAAAGAACTATTTGCTAATTTTTATAGGTATAGCAAAAGTTAAATAAAGATATTCTTCGGTCCTATCCTCTTTTATCTGCCCTGTAGCCTTATCTTTTAAAAGAATAATATTCAGTTCTTCTTCTGATTTTGAATTTAAATCAAGTTTGGATCGTAGGGGTACAATATAAGGGATAGAAGTCCTTATTGAAGTAATTTTAATAGTATCATCTCCTGAATTTTTTAAAACGAATTTATCTATTGCTCCGGCCTCTGAATCAGCGACTAAATCAAAAATTGCCCCTGTTGGTGAGATGGAAATCTCAGGAGCTTCTTTTTCTTTTATATAACCAGAAATCCTGATAACGAAAGATTCCGTTATCGGGTCATTACAATATATTCGAACGGCTTCTTTTACATCGCCTAATTTATGGTTAGTAGAATTATAGATAAAAATTAATTCAAACTTCTCTTTAGGTAAAATCTTCAAAGGAAGAGCATTATCATACTGAATGTGTTCGTAGGTATCTATTTTATCAATTATTAAATCCGCATCTCCCTGGTTTTCTATAGTAAAGCTTAAATTAAGAATATCTCCCTGAGAGATAAGTCCCATATTCCATTCAGTAGCGGGAGTATTAATTTTCGGCTTGAATTGATGTTCAACATCTACTTTTACCTTTATCTTCTTCTCCGGCTCCTCGGGATCATTTGATTTAATATAAATAATTTTCTCTAACATTCCTACATATCCGGCAGTATTAAATATTGCTTGAAGATCAGCTGATTTTCCCGGAAGAATACGATTATCAAAAATCGAGACCTGCACACATCCGCAAGATGCCCATACTCGCTCAATGATCAAATCTTCATTTCCCTTATTAGTGATGATAAATTTGTGTTGAGGTTGTGTCCCCGGCTTAACTTTTCCAAAATCCCATTCTTCCTCAGAAATTGAAATTTGAGGGGGTCGCTCAGGTTTACTTGAAAAATTACCAGATATTACCATAAAACCTGCAACAATTATTATTACGATAATTATAAAAAAAATGATAATCTTTTTATGCAAAATTAAAGTACGCTCCTTCTGGTATAAATTACTTGGGTTATTCGGTTACTTTTACTTCAGTATAATCGGTAATATATTCATCTCCCGGGTTTTCTTGATAATAAGCGACAATATAGAATGTTCCGGTAACTCCAGAAGAAAATGTAGTAGTTAAAGAACCACTTTTGGGAGATAAATTTACAAATTCTACAACACAATTATAACATTGCCCTATAACGCTCCAATCCCATGATTTTACCTTAGATTTATCAAGAATAACCCATTCATCATCTGAATTATAACCTTTCACTACCAACTGTTGTGATTGATTTATCTTTATAGTAGAGGAAGAAGAACTTACTTTTACATAACTTACCGTGCTATTATCCGGATTGACCGTTGGATTTGGATCTGTTATTCCTGGAATTGTAGGAATACTACCAGTACATCCTATACTCATTGTTATTAATATAAAAATCATTACAAATAATAATATAGGTTTATTGTAACATTTCACTTTTTTATACTCTCCATTTCGCTATTAAAATTTAATTGTTTTTAAAAATCGGTAGACAGACGAAACTTTCCCCCGTTTTCACGGGGGCAAGCTCTGTGAAAACAGAGAACGCCTGTCTACTAAACACTATATACTG
>PFIP01000126.1:0-520 GCA_002782675.1 Candidatus Infernicultor aquiphilus | reverse complement strand
ACCGGGTAACTGGGTAACTAAATTTACTCTACATATAAAACTTGCAATACTTCTTTCTTAGATGTGCCTGTTTCCTGAACTAAGACCGCTCCGTGTAAACCGTTACCAACCCAATAAGGCTCATCAACAGTAATAGAAAAAGCATGGGTACCGGAAGAAGCTAAAGAGCCAATTTCTTCAGTTACAATATTAGTTACTGAATATTTAAAACCCTCTTGGCCCCTATCTTTGTAGGTCATAAGAGTTACAACCAAATTACTCAAATCTGAAGCACTAATATTAGTTACAGTTCCACTAATAATTGAAGATGCTTCATCTATGTTTCTGTTGGCAGTAATTTTTATTTTTGCTTCCAAATTACTTTGAGTGTCTATTTGTGATGTTAATACAGCTTTAGTAACCCCGGCACTTCCATGATATCTTTTGTTTAATCCATTGATCAATATATTAGGAGTGCTTCTATCACTTACATTAGGAAGATACCATTTATAGCGAGCACTTGTTTCAGGAGTGGAATATG
>PFIP01000148.1 GCA_002782675.1 Candidatus Infernicultor aquiphilus | reverse complement strand
TCTCAACAGTGTAGGGGTTCGATTCATCGAACCCGCAAGGAATTGGGGCGGATAAATCCGCCCCCTACGAGAATAAAATAATGAAAAAAAGCGAAAAACCATAATTAAAAACTCAAAACTTTTTCTTTCAATTTTTAATTTTGAGTTATAGCTTTGCATTTTGCGCTTTTCATTTTTCGTTTTATTACTAAATATTATTCACTATATACTATATACTAAATTATTTCTTGACACTAGATATAAAGTATGGTAGATTTAGTCTTGTGCGATTTTATGAGGAGATATTTTAATGAGGGAAAGAATAGTTTTAGCTTGTAATGAGTGCAAAAATAGAAATTACAATAAATATAAGAATAAGAAAAATACTCTAAAAAGAATAGAACTAAAAAAATATTGTAAGTTTTGTAAAACTCATACTTTACATAAGGAAATAAAATAAATATATATAATTGGATAATTTTATATAAATAATATTAAGGTCCGTAGCTCTAACGGCAGAGCACTGGACTCCAAATCCAGGTGTTGCAGGTTCAAATCCTGCCGGGCCTGCCATTTTTTTATTTTATTATAAAGAGAAAAATATAATAAGCAAATTAGGAGTAAGATGAAATCAAAAAAGTTTTTTAATAAAATAATTAATTTTATAAAAGAAGCTATAGCTGAATTAAAAAAAGTCATCTGGCCTAGTCGGAAAGAACTAAAAAATAGCACAATTGTGGTTGTTTTTACAATAATTATTGCCTCTGTTTTTATTGGATTGATTGATTTAGTTTTTACCAAAATATTAACTTTATTTATGAAGTAAAATCTAATGAATATTTGCTATTTTATGTTAAAAGGAAGAGAGTTAATTAGTTGTAATGGCTTCAAATAAAAAAAAATGGTATGTAGTACATACTTATTCAAGTTATGAGAATAAAGTAAAAGTAAATTTAGAGCAAAGAGTTAAGTCCATGGGAATGCAAGATCAGATTTTTCAAGTGTTAATACCTACTGAAAAAGTCTTAGAAGTAAAATCTGGTAAAAGAAAATATGTACAGAAAAAAGTATTCCCAGGATATGTAGTAGTAGAAATGATATTAAATAATGATTCCTGGCAAGTAGTTAGAAATACTCCAGGGATTACTCGATTTGTAGGCTCGGGAGGTAAACCAGTACCTTTAAAAGAAAGTGAAATAGATAATATATTAAAACAGATGGGAAAAGGTGAAAAAGTACCTAAGTTAGATATTGAAGTAGGAGAAAATATTAGAATTATCATCGGTCCATTTACTGGTTACGCTGGAAAAGTTAAAGAAGTGGATTATGAAAAAAGTAAACTGAAAGTTTTTCTATCTATTTTTGGTAGAGAAACAGCTGTTGAGTTAGGTTTTAATGATATAGAGAAATATTAAATTAATCATTAGTGAGTAGTCGTTAGTAAGATAGCGCGTAGAGCGTGGAGCGTATAGAAATACAGTAACAAGTGATGTGTAACAGGTTCCGAATTCTAATTTTCCTAACGCGATACTCGATACGATATACTAACGACTAATTATAGGAGGAATTTAATGGCTAAGAAAATGGTTTCCGTAATAAAATTGCAAATACCAGCTGGAAATGCTAACCCTGCACCCCCTGTAGGACCAGCTTTAGGTCAACATGGTTTAAATATTATGGAATTTTGCAAGGCTTTTAACGAAAAGACAAAAAAGGAAGTGGGTACTATTATACCTGTAGTTATTAATGTATATGAAGATAGGTCTTTTACTTTTTTTTGCAAGAAGCCTCCTGTAGCATTTTTATTAAAAGAGGCAGCAGGAATAGAAAAAGGGTCGGGTACTCCAAACAAAGAAAAAGTGGCAAAATTATCTCGAGCTAAAATTGAAGAAATTGCTGTACGTAAGATGTCCGATTTAAATACCAAAGACTTAGAAAGTGCTGTCCAAATAGTTGAAGGCACTGCCAGAAGTATGGGTATAGAGATAGAAAATAATTAATTATAAAATTGTGTGGAAGGATAAAATCCATTAACACCACAAGGAGAAAAATAAATGAGTAAAAAAAGAGGTAAGAAATATTTAGAGGCTATTAAAAAGTATCAGAAAGATATATTTTATGAACCTGAAAAAGCTTTTAATTTGGTTAAAGAACTTCATTGGACAAAATTTGAAGAATCTATCGATATTGCGATTAAATTAGGCATTGATACACGTCGCTCAGATGAGCAAGTAAGAGGAGCAGTGGACTTACCTCATGGTACAGGTAAAAAAGTGAAAGTTATTGTCTTTGCTCAAGCCGAAAAAGTAAAAGAAGCGGAAGAAGCTGGAGCAGATATTGTAGGAGCAGAAGATTTAGCCGAAAGAATACAAAAAGGATGGACTGATTTTGATGCTACTGTAGCAACTCCAGATATGATGAAAATAGTAGGTAAATTAGGTAAAATTTTAGGACCCCGAGGTTTAATGCCTAATCCTAAAATAGGAAATGTCACTTTTGATATAAAAAATGCTGTAAAATCAATAAAGGCAGGAAAAGTAGAATATCGGGCGGATAAATTTGGCATAATTCATGCACCTTTAGGGAAAACAAATTTTGATGAAAAAAAATTATTAGAAAATTTTATAACTTTTGTAGATGCTATAATTAAAGCTAAGCCGTCGTCTTCTAAAGGAAGATATATACAAAGTATTGCTATTTCATCAACTATGGGTCCAGGAATACATCTAGATCAACAAAAGATAGGTGCTTGGATGGAAAAACAAAAAAATATAGAATAAGAAATATATTAAAATTTTAACATACCTTAGACAGCAGGAGTTATTAGGAAATAACTTAATAGATATTAGAATATCTTCCCGCCGAGGTGAGAATAAAATAATTAAAGATTATTAGTTTCACCTTCCTTATAGATTTAAGTCTAAGGGAGGTTTTTTATTATCAAGAATTTTCAGATTAGAGAGGAGGGTAAATTTTGGCTTTAAGTAAAGATTCTAAAAAAAAGATAATTCAGGATTTAATAGTAAAATTAAAGGAATCTAAAGGAATAATTTTAACAGATTATCAAGGAATGAATGTATCCCAGATTAATAGGCTTAGAGATGAGTTAAAAGAAAAGAAGGTAGAATTTAGAGTAACTAAAAATACTTTAATTGAAAAAGCCAGCGAAGAGTTGAATATAAAGGAGCTTACTAAAGATTTAGTGGGTTGTACTGCAATAGCTTTTAGCAGTGACGATGGAGTAGCACCGGCGAGATTACTAAATGAGTACTTTAAAAAAAATAAAATTGATTTAAAGGTTAAATCTGGTTTAGTAGAAGGCAGATTTTTAAATCAAGAGAAAGTTATAGAGATAGCGTCTCTACCTTCAAAAGATGTTCTTATTGCACAGATAGTCGCTGGAGTTAAATCTCCTCTTTATTCTTTGGTGTTTGTTTTGCAGGGTCCATTGAGAGGATTAATTTATACTTTGGAAGCTATTAAAAAAGAAAAAGAAAAAGAAATTGAGGTTTCTTAAATTTTATAGGAAAGAATATGATATATGCTAATGTTGTATTACACCTGGAGACTAAAAAGAGCTTTATGTGCAATACGCCATACGATAAATATATTGGAAGGAGGTGAAATAAATGGTAGAAAAGAAAAAAGCATTAAAAGAAGAAGAAAAAGAAGTAGTTAGCAACGAGACAGAAAAAATTGATATAAAAAAAGAATCAGCAGTCTCAGAAGAATTGCCAGATGAAATACTAAAGAAGATAGAAAAAATGACTGTATTAGAATTAGCTGATTTAGTTAAAGCTTTGGAAAAAAAATTTGGAGTAACTGCTGCTATGCCTGTTGGAATGCCCAGTAATGCCGCGGGAGCAGTTGCAACAGGTGAAGATAATAAAGTAGAAGAAAAGACCAATTTTAAGGTAATACTAAAAGAAATAGGACCAAATAAAATTAAAGTAATAAAAGAAATAAGAACATTTACTGCGTTAGGATTAAAAGAATCAAAAGATTTGGTAGAAAGTGCACCAAATACAGTAAAAGAAAATGTAGATAAAAAAGAGGCTGAGGGAATAAAGGAAAAATTAGAAGCAGTTGGAGCAGTGGTAGAAATAAAATAGAAAATAACGTTTTTTGATAATATTGATGAAGATATCCCTTAAAAATATTTTAAAGGATATCTTCTTGCATTTAAAATTAAAAAGTGATAAAATTTTACCTTACGGATATGTTTTTAAGTTTTAAATAATTTATTTTGTTTAAAGCAATTTCTATCTTTTTTTATGAGAGAAAATTTTTTAATAATATAGTTGGATAGATATTTATTTATAAACATAATTTAAATTTATGATTTTATAAAGAATTTCTTCTCTGTCTATTATAAGATGATATTTATCAATTTATTTAATCAATATATAAGGTTGGTGTTTTGCAGTGCTTAATAAATATAGTCAAATAAAAGATTATTCCAAAATACCTGAATTGTGTCCAATTCCTAATTTGTTAGATATACAAAAAAAGTCTTTTGAAGAATTTTTACAGAGATTCACTCCACCTGATAAAAGAAAAAAACAAGGATTAGAAGAAGTTTTCTTAAATATTTTTCCTATTCAAGATTTTACCGGTAATCTTATTTTAGATTTTATTAGTTATTCACTAGGAGAATGTAAAGATTCTGATTATGGATGTTTGGAGAAAGGTGGAACGTATTCTGCTCCTTTAGAAGTAAAGATAAATTTAATTAGTAAGAAAACAGGTGAAATTAAGGAGCAAGATGTCTTTATGGGTGATTTACCCCTTATGACTGAAAATGGAAGCTTTATTATTAATGGAGCAGAAAGGGTAATCGTAAATCAATTAATAAGGTCTCCTGGAATTTATTTCGATGAAGAAAAAAATGAGAGTAGTAATATATTATTTAAGTTTAAAATTATACCTAATCGAGGATCTTGGTTAGAATTTGGGTTTGATTCTTCAAATATGATTTATGTTCGGATTGATAAAAGAAGGAAAATTCCAGCAACTACTCTATTGAGGGCATTAGGATATGAAACCAATGGAGAAATTATGGAGCTTTTTGATGAAGAAGAAATTATAAAAGCAACTTTAGAAAAAGATAATACAACTAACGAAAGAGAAGCTTTAATAGAAATATTTAGGAGATTAAGACCCAGTGAACCTCCCACTGAAAGAAATACCCGTCAATTAATTCATAGATTACTCTTTGATCCTAAAAGATATGATTTAGCCAAAGTCGGAAGATATAAGATAAATAGGAAATTAAGTTTCGGAGATCGAATATTAAATAAAACTGTTGCTCATGATATTTTTGATCCTGACAGTAAAAAAATAATTATAAAAGCAGAGGAGAGAATTAACCAGAAAGCATTTTCTATAATAATAAAAGCAGGAATTGAAAAGGTAAAAGTATTAAATTCCGAAAATGAAACAGTAACTATTTTTAACGAAAAAGACGAATCTTTAATGCCTATTATAGATAAACTAAGTGATGGAATTAATGAAAAGATCATAGATACGACTATTGTTGAAGATATAATTAATCAAGCAAGCGGAGAAATAATCTGTAAGGCAGGTAGCGAGTTAAATAGTGCATTACTGAATAAAATAAAAGAATATAAAGAAAAAATAAAAGTAAAAAAAGGCTATTCGTTAACCAAAGAGGATATTGTAGCTTCTTTAAGATATTTAGTTAATTTATATAGAGGAATTGGGTATATAGATGACATTGATCATTTAGGTAATAGAAGAGTAAAGACAGTTGGCGAGTTACTACAGGATCAATTTTATATTGGATTAACCAGAATGGAGAGAGTGATTCGAGAACGAATGACTATCCAACCTGATGTCTCTGCTATTACTCCTCAAGCCTTGATAAATGCGCGGCCCTTATTAGCTACTATTAGACAATTTTTTGGGAGTAGTCAGCTTTCTCAGTTTATGGATCAGACTAATCCTTTATCTGAAATTACCCACAAAAGAAGGCTATCTGCTCTAGGTCCAGGAGGTTTAACCAGAGAAAGAGCTGGCTTTGAAGTAAGAGATGTTCATCACACTCATTATGGAAGAATTTGTCCAATTGAAACTCCTGAAGGCCCTAATGTTGGATTGATTGGATCACTTTGTATTTATGCAAAGGTTAATGAATTAGGATTTATTGAAACACCCTATTTTCGAGTTATAGACGGAAAGGTAACTAATGAAATTGCATACCTCTCTGCTGACGAAGAAGATAAATATAAAATTGCTCAAATAAATATAAAAATAAATGAAGATAGTAAAATATCACAGGATAATGTTCCTTGCCGATTTAGGGGAGAAATTATTGAATGTTCTCCTCAAGATATTGATTTTATCGATGTCTCTCCAAAACAAATAGCCAGCATTTCAGCTAGTTTAATTCCTTTTTTAGAACATGATGATGCGAATAGGGCTCTAATGGGCACTAATATGCAAAGACAATCTGTACCTATAATAAGGACTGAAATTCCTTTAGTAGGAACAGGGATGGAGAATAAGGTAGCTATTGATTCAGGAGCGGTTGTTGTTTCTAAAGATGATGGAATGGTGGAAAAAGTAAGTGCGGATAAGATAATTATTAAGTGTTCCAATAATACTATTAAAGAATATTCATTAAAGAAGTTTGTACGTTCTAATCAAGGAACTTGTATAAATCAAATACCTATTGTAGAAAAAGGGGTAGTAGTTAAAAAAGGTGATATCATTGCCGATGGACCTTTAACTTCACAAGGATGTCTCTCTTTAGGGAGAAATATTTTAATAGCTTATATGCCTTGGGAAGGTTATAATTTTGAAGATGCTATTTTAATTAGTGATAAATTAGTTAGGGAAGATATATTTACCTCCATTCATATTAGTGAACATGAGTGTGCAGCACGAGATACCAAATTAGGACCAGAAGAAATAACTTGCGATATACCTAATATAGGGGAAGGTAATTTATCTAATTTAGATGAAAGTGGGATTGTCCGTATTGGAGCAGAGGTAGAATCGGGTGATATTTTAGTAGGAAAAGTAACTCCCAAAGGTGAAACTGATTTAGGACCTGAGGAGAGATTATTAAGAGCAATTTTTGGAGAAAAAGCTCGGGAAGTAAGAGATACTTCTCTTCGTGTTCCCCATGGTGAAAAGGGGAAAGTTATAGACGTGAAAGTGTTTTCAAGGGAAAATAATGATGAACTTTCTCCTCCCGGCGTAAATAAATTGGTAAAGGTTTTTATTGCTCAAAAAAGAAAGATTTCAGAAGGGGATAAGATTTCAGGAAGACATGGGAACAAGGGAGTCATTTCTAAAATTCTACCGGAAAATGATATGCCTTTTATGGCAGATGGTACTCCCATAGAGATAGTATTAAATCCTTTAGGGGTACCTTCTCGAATGAATGTAGGACAAATTTTAGAGGTTCATTTGGGTTGGGCGGCTAAGACTTTAGGGTTTAGAATTATTACTCCCATTTTTAATGGAGCAAAAGAAGAAGAAATTAAACAAGCTTTAATAGAAGCGAAATTACCTAAAGATGGCAAAACTATTCTTTTTGATGGTAGAACAGGTAGACCATTCGACCAAAAAGTGACAGTAGGCTATAGTTATATTTTGAAGTTAAATCATTTAGTAGATGATAAAATCCATGCTCGATCTACTGGCCCCTATTCTTTAGTTACTCAACAACCCTTAGGAGGAAAAGCGCAATTTGGAGGACAAAGATTTGGAGAAATGGAAGTTTGGGCTTTAGAAGGCTATGGAGCTGCTTATAATCTTCAGGAAATGTTAACCGTAAAGTCAGATGATGTAACAGGAAGAATTAAAACTTACGAAGCTATTGTTAAGGGAGAGAATATCCCTGTACCCGGAATGCCAGAGTCATTTAAAGTTTTAATTAAAGAATTGCGTAGTTTAAATTTGGATGTAAAAGTTTTAGATTCTCAGAACAAAGAAGTAGAAATTAAAGAAGATATCGATTCAAAAGATGAAATTAATGAAAATTTAATGAAAGAAATAAATTAAAAATAGTGAATAGTGAATAGTATCTCGCTAAGAATTAGTTAGTTGGTTAATTAGTTACCTGGTTAGCTGGTTAAGAATATAGAAGTCAGAAACCAGAATAAAGAATACGATTCTCTTTATCTAAAAACTGTAAACCGATAACTGAAAACTGAAAAATTGTATTAAAACTAATGACTAACGACTATTCACTAACGACTAATTCGCATTTTATATTTAAAGCTAACGATTATTTACTAACGATTAAAATAGGGGGCAATTATATTGGGAATTTCGGGGAATTTTAAATCCATTAAAATCGGACTGGTCTCACCAGAGGAAATAAGAAAATGGTCTCATGGCGAAGTTAAAAAACCAGAAACTATAAATTATAGAACTTTAAAACCAGAGAAAGATGGTTTATTCTGTGAAAGAATATTTGGACCGGTTAAAGATTGGGAATGTAGTTGCGGAAAATATAAAAGAATAAGGTACAAAGGGGTAATTTGCGATAGATGCGGAGTCGAAATTACTAAATCTATCACCAGAAGGGAAAGAATGGGACATATTGAATTAGCCTCTCCTGTTTCCCATGTTTGGTATTTTAAAGCTATTCCCAGCCCATTATCTTTACTTTTGGATGTACCTCCTCGTAATTTAGAAAAGATTTTCTACTTTGCCCCAGACCGAAGGAGAGAACAGCTATTCGAAGTAGTTGAAAGCGATAATACTGGTTTAGAAAAAGGAGATATTATTTTAGATCTAGAATATCGTATTCACAAAAAATATAATGAAAAATTGAAAGCTGAGCCAGTTTATCATATTAATAAAATTAAAATATTTCCTCATAAAATAGGTGATTTAATTTTAGCTGAAGAGGATCAGGAACTACAGAAAAAGTTTGGCAAAGTATTTTATCAAAAAGAGTTATTATTCACTGTAGAAGAAGGAGAAATTAAAACAGAAGAAATAATTGAAGAAACAGTAGAAGAAAAAAAAGAAGTTAAAAAAGAGACTTTAGAAAATAAAGAAGCGAAATATCGAATTACTAAAATTGATGGTCTAATTTCTGAGAGTAATTTAAATAGATTAGAAGAAGAACAAAGTTTATCTTTACAGGCAAAATTAGATACTCAAAATATTGAAGAGTCTTGTTATATAGTAATACATCCTGGGAATACTTCTTATAAAAGAGGAGAAATTATTTTAGAATTAGAAAATACTCTTTTAAGCCATTACGATTCTGAATTTAAAGCTGGAATAGGGGCGGAGGCAATTAAGGAGTTGTTACAGGAATTGAATTTAGATAAATTAGCTTTAGTGCTTCGGGAAGAATTAAAAAAATCCAGTGGTCAAAAAATGAAAAAATTTATTAAAAGATTACAGATTGTTGAAGCATTTCGAAAATCTAATTATAAACCCGACTGGATGATATTAGATGTTATACCAGTTATTCCTCCAGATTTAAGACCTATGGTCCAATTAGAAGGAGGGCGCTTTGCTACTTCAGATTTAAACGACTTATATAGAAGAGTTATAAATCGAAATAATAGATTAAAAAGATTGTTGGAAATAGGAGCACCGGAGATTATTATCAAAAATGAAAAGCGTATGTTACAAGAAGCAGTAGATGCTTTAATAGATAATGGAAGAAGAGGACGGGCGGTACTTGGTGCTGGGAATAGACCCCTTAAGTCATTAAGTGATATGTTAAAAGGGAAGAAAGGTAGATTTAGACAAAATCTTTTAGGTAAAAGAGTGGATTATTCCGGAAGATCGGTAATTGTAGTAGGTCCGAATTTAAAGTTTTACCAATGCGGATTACCTAAAAAGATGGCCTTGGAACTGTTCAAACCATATGTAATGAGAGAGTTAGTTACCCAAGATTTAGCCCATAATATTAAAACTGCTAAAAAAATAGTAGAGAAAGAAAAACCCGAGGTTTGGAGTATATTGGAAGATATTATAAAAGAACATCCTATTTTACTAAATCGAGCTCCCACTTTACACCGTTTAGGAATTCAAGCTTTTAAACCTGTTTTAGTAGAAGGAAATGCAATTCAAATCCATCCCTTAGTTTGTGCAGCTTTTAATGCGGATTTTGACGGTGATCAGATGGCAGTTCATGTTCCTCTTTCACAGGAAGCTCAAGCTGAAGCAGAGGTTTTAATGCTTTCTTCTAATAATATACTCTCACCAGCTAATGGTTCACCCATAGCCTTGCCTAGCCAAGATATAATTTTAGGATGTTATTATTTGACTATGCGGGGAAGTGGAGAGAAAGGTGAAGGCAAAATTTTTGGTAATTCTAATGAAGCAATAAGAGCTTATGAAGATGGAATTGTAGGTCTACACGCCAAAATAAAATATAGACTACATAACTCTTTAAAAGATACCACCATTGGTAGAATTATTTTTAATGAAGTTCTTCCTAAGGATATGGAATTTGTTAATTTAACTATAAATAAAAAATCTGTAGAAAAGATCATATCTTTTATTTACCGAAAATATGGAGCAGAATTAACTGTTGAAAGTTTAGATAAGATTAAACAATTAGGCTTTAATTTTGCTACTTCTTCCGGGATTTCTATAGGAGTAGTTGATTTAGAAATACCTTCCGAAAAAAATAAGATATTAGAGGCGGCCGAAAAAGAAGTAGATAAAATTCAAGAACAATATAATTATGGATTAATTATGGATGATGAGAGAGAACAAAAAATTATAAATGCCTGGACTAAGGCTGCTAATGAAGTTGTTGATGCTATTTTGAGAAATTTAAGTAAATTTAATCCTTTATACATTATGGCTGATTCTGGAGCTCGAGGAAGTAAACGTCAGATTGGCCAATTAGCTGGTATGCGAGGTTTAATGGCTGACCCATCGGGAAAGATTATTGAATTCCCTATTAGATCTAACTTTAGAGATGGTTTATCAGTGTTAGAATATTTTATTTCTACCCATGGAGCTCGAAAAGGATTAGCAGACACTGCTCTTAGAACTTCAAAATCAGGATATTTAACTAGGAGGCTAGTCGATGTTGCTCAAGATGCAATTATTAGGGAAGAAGACTGTGGTACAAATGATGGAATAATTATCAGGGCTTTTCAAGAAGATGGTAATATAATTGAAACTTTAGAGGAGAGATTAGTAGGTAGGATAGTACAAGAAGATGTAATAGATCCTAAGACAGAGAAAGTTTTAATTAAATTGGGAGAAGAAATAGATGAAGAACAAACTAAAAAGATCGTTGAAGCGGGAATAAAAGAGGTGAAAGTTAGGTCAGTTTTAACCTGTAGAGCGGAACATGGAGTATGTGCTAAGTGTTATGGTAAAGATATGGCTACTGGAAAATTAGTAAATATTGGTGAAGCCGTGGGAGTTATTGCAGCTCAATCTATTGGAGAACCAGGAACACAATTGACCTTAAGAACTTTTCATACTGGAGGAGTTAAAATAACTGGAGAAGATATTACTTTAGGTCTTCCTCGGGTGGAACAACTTTTTGAGGTAAGAAGACCAAAAAAACAGGCCATAATTAGCGAAATAAATGGAGTAGTAGAAGAAATTGTTAATGAGAACAATAATAGGAAGAGGGTGGTAATTAACCCCGAAATACCAAAAGAAGATAAAGCTATTACTGAAGAGAAGAATAAAATCTATAATATTCCTCCTGATTTAAGATTAATAGTAGAAAAAGGACAAAAAGTAAGCGCTGGAGAAAGGTTAACTATCGGGTTTGTTGATCCTCATGAAATTTTAAAAATTCAGGGAATTAAGGCGGTTCAAGAATATTTGTTAAAGGAAGTACAAGCAGTCTATAGATCCCAAGGAGTGAATATTAATGATAAACATATTGAAACAATAATTCGTCAAATTGCTCGTTTAAATATGATTTATGTTAGATCAGCTCGTGACTCTGAATTACTATCTGGAGAATTAGTATATATATCAGACTTTGAAAAAGCTAATAGAAAAGTAGCAGAACAAAACAAAGAAATTGCCAAGCAAAATAGGGAATTATTAGAGAATAAAAAAGCTATCTCCTCATTGATAAATAATAAGACAGAAGAAGTATTAGTAAAAAAGGGAGAAATTATCACTAATAAAATTATACCTAAAATTGAAACTAATCAATTTATCACCTTAATGGTTGAAGATCAAGAAAATAAGAAATATGCCATCGTTAGAGGAGAAGATTCTTTTATAGAAAGAATAACTGATAATATTTTAATTGATGTAATTAAAGATAATATTAAAGCTGGAATGGAAATAGATACTTTAGGTGATTATAAAATAAATGTTAATAAAATTATTAGTAAAGAAACAGCAATAGATATTGCTGATAGTGGTATTAGAATGATAAGTTGTATTAGACCAAATATTTATGAAAAAATGGAAGGGAGAATTATAGCAGAAAATATTATTGACCCGGAAAATTCCCAAATATTGCTAAGTGAGAACAAACAACTTACTTCTTCGGAGATAGATAAAATAATAAAAGCCAAGGTAAACGAGATAAAGTTATGGGAAGAAGTTAAGGAGATATCTATAAAAGATGGACTTATTAAATTGGTTAAAGATGAAATTATTGGTCAACCTATTGCTCAAGATATTAAAGATCCAGTAACTGGGAATATTATTGCAGCTAAAGGTCAAATAATAAGTAAGAATTTAATTAAAAAAGTTCTATTAGCTAAATTAAGTGACTTACCTTTAGAAGATGGAAGATATTTTTCCTTAGAAGGCAGAACTTTAGAATTTATTTATGATAAAGTAGCCGGCAAGATTGCTGCTTTAGATATTTTAGATCCAGAAACAGGTAAAATTATAATAAGTGCAGGTAAAAAGATAACCAAGAATGATGCTACAGAAATTTGTAGCAAACATTTAGATTTAATAAGAGTAAGAACAAATAATAAGGCCACCTGTTTTGATATAATTGAAAATGTAGGATTTATTAGAAGAAAGAAGTTTCCGGCTGTAGGAATGCCTATAATTCAAGGGATTACTCAAGCTTCTCTTTCTACCGAAAGCTTTCTTTCTGCTGCATCATTTCAGAGAACTATCCATGTTTTAACTAATGCTTCTATTAAAGGGAAAGAGGATAAACTTTATGGTTTAAAGGAAAATGTTATTATTGGCAATATTATTCCTGCCGGGACAGGTTTAAATAAATACGGAGGAATAGAAGTTGATTTTTTGCATGAGGAAGAAGAAAAAGTAGAAGGAATCTTTAAAGAAGTAGAGAGAGAACAGAAAGGAAAAGAAGTAAATATATTTAAAGAAAAAAACGAAGATAACAAAGAGCAAATAACAAATAATTCAATAATTCAAGGACCATAATTCAAAACTCAAAACTTTTTCTTTCAATTTTTAATTTTGAGCTATAGTTTTGCCTTTTACGCTTTTCATTTTTCGTTTTATTACTAAATAATATTCACCTATATACTAATTTAGCTTGACATCAAATAATGATACTGCTAAAATGTAAAGGTATTTTTTAATTTTTTAAAAG
>PFIP01000026.1 GCA_002782675.1 Candidatus Infernicultor aquiphilus | reverse complement strand
TCCACTCCTTATTACTTCAATAGGTCTCATTGAAGCAGCCCTAAATGCCGGATACAATCCGGAAATTATTCCAATAATTATTACTCCAAAGAAAGAAAATAGTAAAAGTTCTGGAGTAATCAAGAGTAATTTACCTCCCGGGGCATAAGGCATTACTTTTCTTACCAGAAGTTCAGTAAAATTTCCACCAAAAATAGCCACAATCGAACCAAAGATGCCACCTAAAGTACAAATAATGAGTGTTTCTATCCAGATTAATTTAAATATATCTAATTTTGAAGCACCTATTGCCTTCATAATACCTATTTCTTGTGTCCGTTCAAAGACGCTCATTAATATAGTATTAATAACCCCAATAATAGCTACAAATATGGCAATAAAGGCCACAGACATAATTAAAATTTTAGCTGAATTTACTAGATTTAAAATTGTCCCTTTAACTTGACTCATACTTATTACTTGGATACTTGCCATCGGATAAAGTCTCTCTTCAAATTCTGAAATCTTCTCAATTTGTTTTAGCTTAATGCCGATACCGGTCAGTTTGCCACCCACCTCAAAGATTCTTTGAGTTGTTTTTAAAGGTAAAAATATGTCTCCATCTTCCTGGGTAGCTGTTCTTTCAAAGATACCTACAATAATTAAAGTTACATCTTTATTGGGGATAGAAATTTTGTCTCCCACTGTTTTTTGTTCTGATTCTGCTGCATCATATCCCATAATCACTTCATTGGCATCCTCACTTGAGAACCACTCTCCAGATTTAAACTGAACATTAGGCTTAAGTTCGATATAACTTTTTTCAATTCCTAAATAACTATTAAAACCTCCTTTACCATCTTCTTTTTCTGGGTCATAAGCTACCTGTGCGAGTAATGGTGTAATTTTATCAATATCAGGATCGCTGATTATTTGTTTATAGATATCCTCATCCATAAATTTAAGACCTGCTTCTCCATTAAGTATCAAAGTTGCTGCCTCATAGGGGCAACCTTTGGCAGTTACCACAACTTGATATCCCATCTTATCGATATCGGAGGTTAATGCCTCTTGATACCCGGCATTAAAACCTAAAAGACAGACTAAAACTGCTACTGCTACTGCTACTCCACCAATAGTTAAAAAAGAGCGAGACTTTCTCCGTTTTAAATTCTTATAAGCAAGAACAAAGAATTTCATTAAAATTCAACTCCTTTTCCAATAATACTTATTCTCCCATTTCTATTCGTTGGCACACCTTCCACCACTACTTTTTTTCCTACCTTGGGAGGAATACTAAGTCCTGAAGGATTAATATCTACATAAATTGTACCTGTCTCGTCTTCTAAAAAGAACCAACATCCTGAGGGGCACTCTCGGACAATCTTCCCCTCCAATCTGACTGTTTGATCAAGATATTCATCTGGATTAGCAAGAATGTCTTTTGTATTGACAACTCTTTTTTCGGTAATATTAACACCATACCTCTCGCTCTTCTCGCTACTATTACTACTCCTATTACCACTACAACTCGCCATACTCATTACCATTACAAAAATAACCAAAAATAAACCAATTAATTTAATCTTCTTTGCTTTTCTCATCTTTTCTCCTTTTCTATTAATATACTAAAAAAACAATTACTAAACCTACCTTAATTAATATTTAGATATTGCCAACAGTTTCGGAAAATTATTTTATATAATACTACTTATTCTATCTTTTAGGTAGTGATTAAAATAAAAAAATAATTACTTCATCTATTTTTGGTCACCTCCTTTTGTATTGCCCCCCTCTTTACCGGTGGGATATACCTTTTTAACAGCAGAGAAAGACTTATCACGGTTACAGAACTCATCGCCATAGCTAACCCCGCAAGTTCAGGTTTAAAAATAATTCCGAAAAACGGATATAATATTCCTGCCGCTACAGGAATAAGGGCAGCATTATAAGCAAAAGCCCAAAAAATATTTTGTTTAATTCTTGAGATTACCTTTTTACTTAATTGTATGGCTGCAACTGCATCTAAGAGATCGTCTTTTATAAGTACTATATCTCCACTTTCTATAGCTATATCTGTTCCACTCCCAATAGCAATTCCCACATCTGCCTGAGCAAGGGCTGGTGCGTCATTAATCCCATCGCCCACAAAGGCAACTACCTCTCCTTTTTCTTGAAGTTTTTTTACTTCCTTAGCCTTATCTTGAGGCAAGACTTCCGCTAACACATGGTCAATTCCAGCTTGCTGGGCTATAGCCTTTGCAGTCCTAATATTATCACCAGTAATCATAAAAATATTAAATTTCATTTCCTTTAATGCTTTAATTGCTGCCTTAGTGGTTCCTTTTAAGGTATCAGTAATAGCGATTATACCAACCATCTTATTATCAAAAGAAATCAACATTACTGTCTTTCCTTCATTTTCAAGTTGAAAAATTCTTTTTTCGACTTCTTTAGATAAAAAAATATTCTTCTCTTTCAATAGTATTCGATTGCCTATAAGTATTTCTTTTCCTTCCACTTTTGCTTGGACACCTTTTCCTCGAAAAGTGTTAAAACTTTCACTACTAAGAAGTTCGATCCCACTCTCTTTTGCTTTTTTGACAATTGCCTCGGCAAGAGGATGCTTTGAATTATTTTCCACACTGGCTACAATTTTTAATAATGTTTTATCTTCCATTCCAATACTAGATATATCTGTAACTTCTGGTTCCCCTTTAGTAAGAGTTCCAGTTTTATCAAATATTATAGTGGTAAGTTTTTCGGATATTTCCAGGGCTTCACCATTCTTAATCAGAACACCAAGTTCAGCTCCCCGACCTATTCCAACGGTCACCGCAGTGGGAGAGGCCAGCCCAAGAGCACAGGGACAAGCTATCACCAAAACCGAAATTAAACTAGTTAAAGCAAAAAGCAGGGTGTTACCGAGAATTAAATACCAGGTTATAAAGGAAAAAATAGCAATTGCTAATACTACTGGAATAAAATAATTCACTGCTTTATCAGCGATTCTTTGAATGGGAGGTTTTGAACCTTGAGCCTCTTCTACCAACCTGATGATCTGAGATAGTACCGTATCTCTTCCTACTTTTTTAACCCTAAATCTAATTACCCCATTTTTATTAATAGTTCCACCAATAACCTTATCACCATTTTCTTTTAAAGTCGGAATAGATTCCCCGGTAATCATTGACTCGTCTATATAACTTTCCCCATCAATAACTTCGCCGTCTACGGAAATTTTTTCCCCCGGTTTAACCACTAATATATCATTTATTTTTACCTCTTCTACAGATATTTCCTCTTCTTCAAAAATTGAGAGTAATTTGCTAATCAATATATCTTTAGGAGGATGGGTAAAATCTTGGTGATTGAAACGGTAAACTCTACAGCTGAATGTTTTGTTAATCTTTCCTTCTAGATCTTTATTATTTACTAAAACAGTTGGCGATCCAAAAAAAGGATAATCTTGAAAATTTTCTTGGTTTACTTCGGTTAACTTGATAGGAACGGAAATATTCAGCTCCCTTAGAGTATCTTTTACTTGTTCAATTGCCTTATTGTAGTTAGGACAATCTCTAAAATATAAGATTTCCAGATCTATATTTTTAGGCCTTAAGACTATAGCTTTTTTGGGTTGTAAGTTCATCAACTTTTTAATCGCTTCTGAAGTCTTCACTTTTGCCTTCGCTTCTAAATATCGTCCTATGGTAAGAAAGGTGGCCAGAAAAACTGCCGTTTCGTAGAATAAAAATTTACTGGAAAGTATAAAATTAAAAG
>PFIP01000088.1 GCA_002782675.1 Candidatus Infernicultor aquiphilus | reverse complement strand
CTACGATGTTGGGAGTTCACTTGCTTCATCTTGGAGACTGGGTAATTTATACCTTACCAATAAAAGACTGCTTTTTGTTCAGGGAAGAAAGATACTATTCAAGGTTCTACTCAGTCAAATAAAGACTATAAATATAGTAAAGAGGGGATGGATTTTGGGCAAGAAAGTAAAACAAATTAATATAGTATCTGAAGGCAGGAGAGTGCCATATATTGCCATAAAAGATCCTGAGAATTGGAAAAAGGTAATTGAGGAGAGGACACCGGATTCACAATTTACATCTTCTGATCCACAGCTCACAACCCCTAACTCGCAGTCTGATCAAGTAATTTTAAAAGAAAAGGGTAGTTATTTAACTCCCGGTCAATCAAGGTGGGGTCTGGGAACCCTTCTTCTTACCCCTGAGAAACTCACTTTTTTTACCTCTAAATCGGGATTGGTAGGGGAGATACCACTCAGAAGCATAAAGGATTTAAGAATAGAAAAAAGAATATATGGAGTTAGTCAAAGTGATACTATCAGTATAGTATATGAATCTTTTGGTGAATTATCCAAAGCCTGGATTATAGCACTTAATTTAGAGACTTGGAGAAAAGAGCTGTATAAGAGAGTATTACTAAAAGTAGACCGGGAGACATTAAATAAAATTGTTACCGAATTGGATGCCGATTCAAAAGAGATACTCAGGTTTCTTTATGAGCACCGGCACGCCAGAATCGACACCTTAGCCCAGCTCATAGAGGCTCCTACCCATATGTATATTTTACTTAAAATAAGGGAGATTATCAACCCCACCGCTGAAAAGATGATCGGCTATCCGATACTCTCCTTCGAGAGTTCAAAAGTTGACCGGGAAACTGGCGAGAAAGTTTTATTTAGTTGGTGGCTCACTGGTCAGCCTGATCAAGAGCATCAAGAGAGAGAGGAACCACTTCTGGACATCTTTGATGAGGATGCTGAACTAATCGTCTATTTAGAGTTACTAGGTATTAAAGAAGATAAGCTACGGTTAAGGGTGGCGAATAATAAACTTATTATTGATGCAGATAAAAATTATCATAAAGAAATTCCTATACCCACAGTGGTTAAGGCAAAAAGTTTTACCAAGAGGTATAAAAATAATATATTGGAAGTCAGGTTAAAAAAGGCAGATTACCAAACAGTTTAAAAGTTGTAGGGGCACAATGAATTGTGCCCTTGCCACTTACCCGGAGGCGCTAGTTATGTATCAAAAAAAAGACCAATATCGCTTACTGATAGAGAACCTGCCTGATGGATTAGCTTATTGTAAAATGGTCCTGGATAACACCGGAAAACCGCTGGATTATATCTTCTTAGAGGTAAACTTATCCTTTGAGACCCTGACCGGGTTTCCAAGAGAAAATGTTATCGGTAAAAAGGTGACAGAAGTATATCCGGGAATTAAGGGTTTAGGCTTTGATTGGATCAGCGTCTTCGGTCAAGTAGCCGCTACCGGTCAGAGCATCCGTTTCCAACAGTACTTTGAACTGACAGATCGCTGGTACGACGTAATCGCCTACAGCGACCAGCCCGGCTATTTCGCCGAGGTCTTCCGTGATATTACCGAGAATAAGAAGACTGAAGAAGAACTACGGCAACGTGAAAAGAACTTTTCCACCTTAGTCGAAAATGCCCCGGATATGATCGTCCGTTTTAACCTGGATCTGCAGCACATTTATTGTAATGCAGCGGTCGAGCATCAGTTAGGAGTTCCGGTCCATAGGTTTATAGGAAAAACCTTCCTGGAAATAGATGGACCACCAGAACAGCTTAAATCTATGCACCAATTACTCCCGAGTTTGACAGTTGCAAGCAAATTTTAGGCATTTAGTACCCTCAAACCCTTAATAAATAAGGATTCTATTTTTTCTCCTTCAAAAATGTAGTGCAACAAATAATCATATTTATTATTATTATTTATTGACAATGCAAATATATATGGTATAATATATTCATGTTTATTAAGATTACTAAATCAGGACAATATGAATATGCTTATTTGGTCAGATCTTACCGAGAAGATAATAACACCAAACATGAATATTTATTTAACCTGGGGAGAGTAGACCAAATCAAGAACAATCCCAGCTTTCAAAACCTGGCCAAACGTCTCTTAGAACTATCCCAAGCAAAAGATATGGTTAGCTTAGATAACTTCTCCGAGGCTCAAATAGTCAACTGGGGTTATATGGTTTATAAAAAGATATGGAAGGAGTTTGAGTTAGATAAGATATTAAATAAACTAAGCTCAAGAAAGACCCAGTTTAACCTTAATGACAACTCTTTTCTTATGGCTATCCAACATCTACTAGAACCAAAAAGCAAGCTTAGTACCTATACCCATCAAAATCGCTATCTAGGGTTACCAGAAATAAAACTGCAGCACCTCTATCGTTCTTTAGATCTATTATCTGAAAGTAAAGAGGTATTAGAAGAAAAGATATTTTTTAAAAACCGTAACCTTTTCAACATGCAAGTAGATGTAGTATTTTACGATGTAACTACCTTTTCCTTTGAGAGTGTAAGGAAAGATAGTCTAAGGGATTTTGGCTTTTCTAAAGATGCTAAATTCAAAGAGGTTCAGGTAGTGATGGGTCTTTTAATAGACCGGGAAGGAAGACCTATAGGGTATGACCTTTTCCCCGGTAACACCTTTGAGGGAAAAACCTTAGAGGTGGCCCTTCAAAAACTGGAAAAACGCTTTGGTATACGCAAGGTAATCATCGTGGCCGATAAGGGTATAAACAGTAAGATAAACCTGAAAAAGATTACCGATAGAGGATATGACTATATACTTGCTTCTCGTATAAAAAACCTGAAAAAAGATATCAGACAAAAAATATTTAAGGATGATTATCAAGAGAGGGGAGAAATCAGCTACAAGGTAATAAGCTATATAAACAAAATTAAAGAAGCAAACCAAATCTATGAACTCCCTGAAGAACTCATTATCACCTATTCTCCCCAAAGGGCACAAAAGGACCGAGCCGACCGGGAAAGACTGATTAAAAAAGCCAGGTCTCTACTTCAGAATAAATCCTATATTAATGCCAGTAATAAAAGAGGTGGGAAAAAATACCTAAAAAGTTCAAGAGAGGTAAACTGGGTTCTTGATGAAGAGGCGATCAAAAAAGATGAGATGTTTGACGGATATTATGCTATCCAGACCAGTGAAAAAAATCTCAAACCCCAAGATATCCTGGCTGCCTACCACCACCTCTGGAAGATAGAAGAGTCATTTCGCCTCATGAAAACTACTCTGGAGGTAAGACCAGTATTTCACTGGACCGAACCGAGGATAAAAGGTCATTTTGTGATCTGTTTTTTAGCCTTTCTCCTAGAGAGGACCTTAGAATCTAAGCTTAAAAGAGCTCACCTAGCAGCAACACCACCCCAAATTCGAGAAGCCCTAAATTCGATGAATTTTGCGGAAGTTAAGATAAAACAGAAGAA
>PFIP01000027.1 GCA_002782675.1 Candidatus Infernicultor aquiphilus | reverse complement strand
AAACGAATCTACCCCCCTACTTTATGAATGCATTTCTCAATATAGATATAAAGAATTTGAACCTTTTGAAAAATTCTCCCGTACTGAAAAAGAAGCCAATATCATTATTTATCATTCACCAGTAACTAAAAAAAGAATTTCTAATGATATTAAAAATAATTGGGAATTAAAATTAAATAATCAAATAATATATAATCTATCTATTGAAACGGGAGCTATCAATATGGAGAGTAACTTATCAGGATTTAAAGTAGAAAAACTTTACATTAAAAGTGGAGTAAGCAATATTAACTTGGTGGTTCCTAAATATAATTCTAAAATAATTATAGATACGGGAGCATCTAATATTGATATTGCCATACCTGAAAATGTGGGAGCAACAGTGAATATTGATTCGGGAATTTCTGCCAAAGACCTTGACATTAAAGACTTCACTAAAAAAGATGGTACTTACATTTCCAATAATTATAATTACTCAGAATTTAAAACAACCATAGAGATTGATTGTGGGGTTTCCAATATAGATGTTAATTATATTGATATTCCCTGATAGCCATATCATTACACACCAAAAAGTAAATAAAATAGTAAGGGGTATGATGCATCATACCCCTTACTATTTTATAGCAATTTTACAGATAAATGTTATGATATAAAATAAGTTCAAGTCTCTTAGTATGATAACCTATAAAAATAAATCCATTATTGCGGAGTACGGTAAGTCAATGAAACTAATTCTGGTTGATATCCCTAATTTTGAGCCTGAAATAAATTTCGAAATCGAAAAAAAGATTTTGGAAATAGGCAAACCAGATAGTTTTATCTTAAGGTTCTGGCAAAATAACCCATGTGTGGTTTTGGGAAAATTTCAAAAAGAAGAATATGAAGTAAATCTTGAATACATTAAGAAAAAGAATATTCCGGTCTTCAAAAGATTTACTGGAGGCGGTACTGTTTTCCATGATCAAGGAAATTTAAATATAACCTTCTGTAAAGAAAAAGAAAATATTCTATTTTCAAAATATGTCTTAGAAGAAGCAAAAGGAATAACAGAGATAATTTTAAAAGGGATAAAAGAAGTCTACAAAAATTGTGAAGTCAAGGAAAGAAATTCGATCTTTTTGGGAGAAAAGAAAATTTTAGGTTCTGCTATTGCTCAAAAAAATAATAAATTTTTTTATCACGCCTCACTTCTTATAAATTCTAACTTAAAAGAATTGAAAAAAGTAATAAACTGGGAAGAAAAATATCCCGAAAATACCAGGTCTCCCATTAAAAGCCAGAGAAGCAAAGTCACCAACCTTTCATTTTACACTCCTTTGACCATAGATATGGTAAAAGAAAAAATATTGAAAAATTTTCTACAAACACTTAGAATAGAAGAAAATAATGTAAAAAAAATTTACAATAATGATTTTTTTGAAGATAAAAAATAATTTTTAATTGGTAGAGTTGATTTATTATTTTAGGGATTGGATAAAATGACAAAAGATCATAAAAACTTAAAAAATATAGAACCAGTAAGGGTATCTCCTGAAGAGTTAAATAGAAGAAGGGAAACAAATAAAGTTTGGTTCTCTTCAATCGTTTCCCTTTTGGAAAAATTTATTTCCAAAATAAAAAAGAAAGATTTTTTTATTTCCTTTATAGATTCTGATAGAGTCGTTTTAAAAACAATTTCACCAAGTGGAGGAGAGGGAGTTTTCACAGAAGGTGTTGTTATCAACAAAGAATTTTTTGGAACTACCTCGATAGAGTGTTCTCTTACTCGCAATGAAGAAGTAGAAGTAATAGGATCTGATCATACCTTATTGCAATTAAAAGATTGGGCTTGCGCTTCTTCCCCGATTCATGATTCCGAAGGAAATATTTACGGGGTTATATCTTTTACCTCAAAATTAAATAATTATCCAGATTATGGATTAGGAATCATCTCCTCCCTTTCTCAAGCAATAGAAAAAGAGGTAAGATGGAGAGAAATATCAGAATATTTTAAACTCTCTAAAAAATACCTGGATATAATAAGTAAAGGGACAAAAGATGGAATTATATGTCTTGATGAAGAAGCAAAAATCTTATACATGAATGAAGCTGCCGGAGAAATACTCCACGTTGATATAAAAAACTCATTAGGAAAATTTATTGTGGATATTGTAGATTTTAACCCGGTTATTTTATCTGTCTTTAAAACACATGAAGGTTACACTGACCAGGAGTTTATTATCAATAGTCCTCTTTGGGGAACACTTCATTTTATAAAAAGCGCCGTAGTGGTAAGAGACGAAAAGGGAAATTTTGCCGGAGTAGTAGATTTCTTCAGAAAAATAGGCAGAGTAAGAAAATTTGTCACCTCATATATTGGCGCCCAGGCAAAATTTAATTTTTCAGATATCATAGGTACCAGTCTTAAATTGAAAGAAGCAATTAGAATTTCTAAAATTGCCTCAAAATCTAATTCCAACGTCTTAATTCTGGGAGAAACCGGCACCGGGAAAGAAATGTTCGCTCAAGCCATCCACTATGAGGGGTTAAGAAAAAATGGACCTTTTATGGTGATAAACTGTGGAGCAATACCGCGGGAACTTGCCGAAAGTGAATTCTTTGGGTATGAGCCTGGGTCGTTTACCGGAGCAGATAAAAGAGGAAGACCGGGGAAATTCGAGTTAGCCAATAGAGGCACTATTTTCCTTGATGAAATCGGTGAGTTTCCCCTGGGACTTCAGGTAAAACTTTTAAGAGTTCTTCAGGAAAGAAGCATTACTAGAATTGGAGGTACAAGGGCAATTGCGATAGATATCAGGATAATAGCTGCCTCCAATAGAGATTTATCAAAAGAAATAGATAATGAAAATTTCAGAAAAGACCTGTACCACAGGTTAAATGTAATACAAATTAATCTCCCTCCTCTAAAAGATAGAACTGAAGATATTCCAATTTTAGTGAATTATTTTGTGGAAAAGCTTTCTGTAAAATTACAAAAAAATATAAAAAAAGTAGATGATTCATTTATTAAACCTTTAACTACTTATCACTTCCCGGGAAACGTTAGAGAGCTTGAAAACATCATAGAAAGGGCGTTAAACATTTGCGAAAATAATGAATTAAATATATCTCATCTCCCCCGTGAAATAATAAAAAATAATCCTTCTCTTAAATCTATAGATGAAATAAAAAGAGAATCCTTAATTCAAGTTCTTCAAGATACAAAATGGAATATTTTAAAAACGGCAAAAATCCTGGGGATATCAAGGCCTACAGTTTATCACCATATCAACAAGTGGCATATTCAAAAAAAATCCTAAAAATATCTTTATTATTCAATTTTCCTTTTAATAAATAACTTTCTATAGTGTAAATATATTTTACATAGAAGTGTAAAAGAATATTTTATAATTTTACACTTCTATGTTAAGCCTTCCCTTAAACTCCTTATAAAATAATGTCTTTCCAAATTAATGAATCTTGGCACAGAATTTGCTTCTATACTTCTAATAGAATTTCAAGAAATACACATGGAGGTAATGATATATGGTATATTCCAAAGATTTTTTACTAAATCTTTATAAAACCATGGTAAAAATTAGAAATTTCGAACTCATGGCAGAAAAATTATTCTTGGAGGGAGAACTTCTTGGTTTTATTCACCTTTACATTGGGGAAGAGGCCATTGCCACCGGAGTTATGGCTAATCTTAGAAAAGACGATTTCATCACCAGTACACACCGGGGACACGGTCATATGATAGCCAAAGGTGCAGATGTCAACAGAATGATGGCAGAACTTTACGGTAGAACAACGGGTTACTGTAAAGGAAAAGGAGGCTCAATGCATATAGCAGATTTTTCTATTGGGGTTTTAGGGGCAAATGGTGTAGTAGGAGGCGGTCTTCCCATAGCAGTCGGTGCGGGTTTAGGAATAAAAATGAAGAAAGCTGATCAAGTTGTCGTCGCTTTTTTTGGCGACGGGGCGTCGAACACGGGAGCATTTCATGAAAGTCTCAATTTTGCCTCCATATATAGACTTCCCTTAATTTTTATTGTGGAAAATAATCATTATGCTTCTACTGCATCTACTAAAGAAACGACCGCTATAGAAAATATTTCTGACAGGGCAGTTAGTTATGGCATACCAGGGGTAACTATTGACGGAAATGATATTATAGTGGTATATGAAATTGCCAAAGAAATGATAAAAAGAGCCAGAGAAGGCGGCGGACCTTCTCTGATTGAAGCAAAAACCTATAGAATCAAAGGACATTTTGTAGGAGACCCTGAACTTTACAGAGACAAAAAAGAAGTTGAGGAATTCTGGTTAAAGGAACCGATTAAAAAGTTTGAGAAAAAATTATTTGAATTAAAGATGTTAAATGAAGTTGAAAAGAAAAAAATATGGGAGAATAATCAAAAAGAGATTAAAGAAGCGGCTAAATTTGCTAAAGAAAGCCCTATCCCCAGCAATAAAGAGGCTTTAACTGACCTTTTTGTCAATGATTCTGGTTACGATTATTAAAGGAGGTAAAAATGAGGGAAATAACTTTTGCTGAAGCTTTAGGAGAGGCAATTTCTGAAGAAATGGGAAAAAACCCCACTATCTTTACTTATGGTGAAGATGTAGCTAAACAAGGAGGAATATTCGGTGCTTATAAATCTTTTTCAGGAAAATTTTCTGGTAGAATTTTTGATACTCCCATATCAGAAGAAGTTATCTATGGTTCTGCATTGGGAGCTGCACTGGTAGGAATGAGACCTATTGCCGAATTTCATTTTGCAGATTTCCTATTTACCGGTATCCAATCCATCACCCTTCAGATAGAAAAGATTAGGTATATGACTGGTGGCCAAGGAAAACTTCACCTGCTTTTAAGGGGTCCTGACGGTATATCTAATTCTGCTGCAGCGCAACATTCGGAATCTATAGAAACTATATTTATGCACACCCCCGGCATAAAGGTCATCATCCCTTCCACGCCGTATGATATAAAAGGACTGATAAAAACTGCTTTAAGAGAAGATGACCCGGTTATCTGTTTTGAACATAAAATGCTCTATAAAACCAAGGGCTTTGTTCCGGAAAAAGAGTACCTTATCCCCTTTGGCGTTGCCGATATAAAAAAAGAAGGAAATGATGTTACGGTAGTAACTATGTCCAGAATGGTTCATGAATCTTTAAAGGCAGCGGAAGAACTTGAGCATGAGGGTATAAGCGTAGAAGTCATTGACCTGAGGACTTTAGTCCCCTGGGACAAAAATCAAGTTATTGAATCAGTAAAAAAGACTGGACGCTTGGTTGTGGCTCACGAAACCTGGAAGAGGGCTGGATGGGGAGCAGAAATTGCCAGTGTAGTTCAAGAAGAAGCTTTCGATTATTTAGATGCACCGGTGATAAGAGTTGGTGCAAAAAATGTTCCTATGCCTTTTGCTTCCACTCTTCAAGATTTCGTAACTCCCAATTATAAAGATGTAATTAATGCAGTAAAGAAAGTGTTAAGGTAAGAAGATAATGTATGAAATTAAAATGCCTAGATTTGGTTTAAATATGGAATGCGGTTTTATTGAAAAATGGTTTAAAAAAGAGGGAGAAAAGATTAAAGAAGGTGAACCACTTTTTGAGGTTTCTTCCGAAAAGATAACTAATGAGGTAGTTTCTCCTGCTTCTGGTGTCCTGCTTAAAATAATTGGTCAGGAAAAAGAAGAAATAAAAGTAGGGACAGTCATTGCTATCATTGGAGAAGAAGGAGAGAAAATTAAAGAGATTAAAGAAAAAGAAGAACCAGGGAAAATAGATGAAATCCCGGAAAGAGAAGAAATTCCTTCTATGAAGGTTGCTCCTTTGGAAAGAGAAGGACGAATAAAAGCCTCCCCTCTGGCCAAAAAAATGGCTCGAGAAAAAAATCTCGACCTCTCTCAAATGACCGGTACAGGACCGGCTGGAAGGATAGAAAAAAAAGATGTTCTTATCTATCTCTCTTCTGTTTCGGAAAACAAGGCGGATTTTAAAATAGAAAAACTTTCAGGTTTAAGAAGGACCATCGCTGAAAGACTATCCAAATCTTTTCATACAGCGGTCACTTTAACCAATACCACAGAAGTTGATTTTACTGAATTTAAAAAACTAATGAAAGAAAACAAGGTCAGTATAACTTCTGGTTTAGTCTTTTTTCTATCTAAAGTTTTAAGAGAGCTAAATCAATTTAATGCTCACTTTAATCATGACAAAAAAGAAGTAATCATATATAATAATATTCATATAGGCATTGCCGTGGACACGGAAAAAGGATTGATGGTTCCGGTTATCAGAAATACTGACAAATTAAACTTAGAAACAATCAATGACCAAATTAAAAAAATAGCTGATGAAGCAAGAAAAGGTGTAATTTCTGAAAATGATATCAAGGGCTCAACTTTTACTTTGACTAATTTAGGAATGATGAGAACAGAAATATTTACTCCAGTTATTAACCCGCCAGAAGTGGCAATTTTAGGAATCGGAAGAATAATCAAAAAACCTGTGATCGTTGACGAAGATAAAATCAGCATACGGGAGTTAGCTTATCTTTCTCTTTCCTATGACCACCAAATAATAGATGGAGCAGATGCCGCAAAATTCTTAGAAAAATTAGCCAGATTAATTGAAAATCCAGCCCTATTAGGAGGTGAAAGAAAAAAGTTTATAGATCTCTAGCTTCGAGAATAAAAAATTAGAAAATTCATATCAAAAATTTAAGGAGAAAAAAATGAAAAAAATTGTAATTTTAAGTTTAGTCGTCTTACTTTTAATGGGAATTAGTTTTTCCGCAGGTAGTGCACAAGAATTTAAACCCAAAACAGAATATACCATGACCTTAAATGTAGGTAATACCATGGGCTGGGGAATGGGTGCACAAAAATGGTGTGATTTGATCAATGAAAGGACCGGCGGAAAGATTAATGTAAAACCATACTGGGGAAGTCAACTTCTTGCCGGTAAACAGATGAACTGGTTCCAGGCAGTTGCCGAAGGAAGTATAGATTTCGCAGTAGAATCCACTATAAATTCTTCTCCCGTAGTAAAATCACATAACCTTTTCTCTCTACCCTTTTTCATCAATACTTTTGAAAATTTAGACAAAATTGAATATGGCGAAACCGGGAAAAAATTGTTTGCCGAGATGGAGAAAATGCAAGTCAAGGCTTTAGCCTGGGGTGAAAATGGATTTAGACAATTAACCAATAATATAAGACCGGTAAGAACACCGGAAGATACGAAAGGATTAAGATTAAGGGTTTGTCCTACTCCCATATATGATGATATCTTCAAACAATTAGGCGCAGATCCCATTCATATGAACTGGGCAGATGCCGTTACTGGATTCCAACAGGGAGCAGTGGATGGACAGGAAAATCCTTACGGTATTCTTCTTCCGGTTAAAATCTGGGAGTATCATAAATATGTCACGAATTGGAATTACTTAGCTGACCCCCTTCTCTTTGTAGTCAATAAAAGAGTATGGGATTCTTTCCCGAAAGATATACAAACTATTATAAAGGAAACTGCAGAAGAAGCAGGAATGTGGGAAAAGGCCTTTGTAAGAAGAGGACTTGATGGAGATATTTCTATCAACCTTCTAAAAGATAAATTTGGAGAAACTCCTGATATTTTAGATCAAATTGCTTATGTTAAAACTATGGGAATGGAAGTAGCTAAACTGACTGAGGCAGAATTGAATGCCTTCAAAGAAGCAACTAAGCCGGTACTGGATAAATGGATTACTGAAGTAGGAACCGATTTTGTTGCTGCTGCCAAGTTAGATATGGCTAAATAATAAAGCAAATAATAAGTAAAAAGAGGGGGATTTTATGCCCCCTCTTTTTAAAAAATGGAGGAATGAATGGAAGGGAATAAATTAAAAATTGAGGAATTAATTTCAGCAATTTTACTTTTTATCATGGCATCGATTACATTTATAAACGTCTTAAGCAGAAAAATTTTTCATCTTTCTTTTGCCTTTACCGAAGAAGTTACGGTTCATTTTTTTGTATGGGTTACCGTTTTAGGTATTGCTATCGCTTTTGAAAAAGGTGCTCACCTAGGAGTGGTGACTATCTATGACAAATTACCAAAGACCCTTAAAAAAACTGCGGCTTTAATTTCAGCATCTTTAAGTGCTCTTCTTTTTTTAATTGTCAATTATTATGCCTTTAGAGAAATCTATATGGACATAACCATTTTTCATATGGAAAGCGAGGCCTTAAGAATTCCCGAATGGATGTATATTGCTGGAATTCCCCTATTTTCGGTCTTTATTTTTAAAAATATTTATAAAGGATTAAAAATTGAATTTAAAAAAATTGAAGGAGAAGAGGCGAAATAATGCAAATCTTCACTCTTTTTGGAATTTTCGCTCTTCTTCTTTTAATCGGTGTCCCTATCGGAACATCGGTGGGATTTGCAGCAGTATTTTCTATCTGGAAATATGGCCTGGGTGTTACCATGATTTCCAGAAATTTTGCTTCAGGTATTGCTAAATTCCCCTTAATCGCTATCCCCTTCTTTGTCCTGGCCGGCATTTTAATGCAAAAAGCAAAACTTGCAGAAAAAATTTCTAACTTGGCTACAATTCTTGTAGGAAGGGCAACCGGAGGTTTAGCTATTGCCGGGGTCCTGACCTGCCTTTTTTGGGGAGCTGTTTCCGGCTCTGGTCCGGCAACTACCGCTGCAGTCGGCTTAACCATTATTCCGGTAATGATTTACCAAAATTATGATAAAAATTTTTCAGCTGCCACCATTGCTGCAGCTAGTGGACTGGCCATCATTATTCCACCCAGTATAGCTTTTATCATATATGGCAATGTAACTGGTGTATCCGTGGGAGCACTTTTTTTAGGAGGAATTATACCAGGTATAATTATCGGTTTATTTTTAATGGTAGCTGCTTATTTTATTTCTAAAAAAAGAAATTTTCGGGGAATAGAAAAAGGGGGAACGGTAAAAGAAATTTTAATGACTACTAAAGATGCTTTTTGGGCCTTACTTGCACCGGTTATAGTCCTGGGAGGAATATATGCCGGCATCGCTACTCCCACGGAAGCTGCTGTTTTTACGGTATTTTATAGTATTTTTGTTGGATTTTTTGTTTACAAAACTCTCACTCTTAAAGGACTTTACGAAGCATTGGTGGGTACGGTTATTACTTCTGCAGTAGTTATGTTTGTAGTTACCTTTGCTACTCAATTCTCCATCGCATCTGCTATTTTAGGCGTAATAGATATCATGGCCGAGAGTATTATTTCTATCGCTAAAACTCCTATAGCAGTACTGCTTCTGGCAAATTTAGCTATCATTATTGCCGGAATGTTTCTTGATGCCATTTCTATTATTTATGTCTTTATGCCTATTTTTATTCCCATACTTAATTACTACCATATCGATCTGTTATTCTTCGGAATAATATTCGTGGTTGCCCTGGCTATTGGACAGATTACTCCTCCGGTTGCAGTTAACCTGTATGTAGCAGCAAATTTAATAAACAGTAACCTGGATAAAGTCGCCAAGGAGGTATGGATATACGTATTCGCAGTTATATTAGGCTTAATATTCCTTACTTTCTTCCCCCAAATCAGTCTATATGTTCCCGTTGCTTCAGGACTTTATATTCCATAATAAATAGCTGATTGATTAGTGTATATTCGTTTATATATTATGACTAAAAGAGTATGATTCAAATGAATCTAATATTAATAAAAATATTAATTTCAACTGCAATAGTTGCACTATTAGCTGAAATTTCAACAAGGATTAACCCGGTCTTAGGCGGAATATTTTCAGGACTTCCACTGGGAGTGGGTTTATCTGTTTATTTTATTTCTTATCAGCAAGGAATACCATTTTTAGTTAGGGGAATCCCCTGGGGGATTTCAGCTCTATCCTCTTCTATATTATTCTGTTTTTTTTATCTGGTGACAGGAAGATATTTCCAACCAAAAAATAATTTAATTTCTATTGCTACTTCTTCATTAATGGGATTTATTTCTTTTTTTGTTTCAGGTTACTTGATTTACAAATTAGGCTTTAATCTTCTTTTGGCTACTATGATATTTTTCATCATATTTTTTATGAATATTTTTATTTTAAAAAAAATAAAAATAAATCAAATAATTAAGAAAAAAAATAAAAATTCTATTACAAAGCTTTTAATTCGAGGATTAATGGCAGGAACTATCATTTCAATACTTACAGAAATTGCTTCAATTGCTGGAAGCAGGTGGGCGGGAATTTTAAGCTCTTTCCCATCTACATTATTTGCTTTATTAGTCCTTTTGCATTTTGAAGAACAAAAAAATTTATATCCTTCGGTTATTTATGGATTTTCTTTTAGTGTAAGCACTTTGCTGGTTTTTTATATTTCTTGTTGGTATTTACTCCCAAAGCTTGGGTTAAATTTAGGTTTCGTAGCAATTTATTTTATATCGATCTCTTATCTATTTTTACTCAATAAAAACAAAAATATTTTTATTAAAGAAATATATCATTACAACTAGCTAACTCATATCAAATCTACATTTTCTTAAAAACTACTTTCTCATTTGTATCATCCAAATCAACTTCTAATTTATCCCCCTCTTTAAAAACTCCCTCCAGAATCTGCGAAGCCAAGGGGTCTTGAATGTATCTTTGAATAGTTCTCTTCAAGGGTCGAGCACCATAATGGGGATCATACCCTTTTTCAGCTAAAAATTCCTTTGCTTTTGTAGTCACTTTCAAACCAATCTTCTTGCCCTGCAATCTCTCCTTTAGAATATTCAACTGAATATCCACAATTTTAATAATCTGTTCTTTATCCAAATGGTTAAAGATAATTATCTCATCAATTCTATTTAAAAATTCTGGCTTAAAGTGCTCACGAAGAGAATCGTTTACTTTCTGCATGACAGATTCTCTATTCTCCTCGTTCATTTCGTAAATCCACTGGCTTCCAATATTCGAAGTCATAATCAAAATAGAATTTTTAAAATTAACTACCCTGCCCTGTCCGTCAGTTAGGCGGCCGTCATCTAAAATCTGTAACAAAACATTAAAAACATCGGGATGGGCCTTCTCAATTTCATCAAAGAGAATAACTGAATAAGGTTTGCGTCTGACAATTTCAGTGAGTTGACCACCTTCTTCATATCCTACATAGCCGGGCGGGGCACCGATTAACCGGGCCACACTGTGTCTCTCCATATATTCAGACATATCAATACGCACCAAGGTGTTTTCATCATTAAATAAAAAAGCGGCCAAACTTCGAGCAAGCTCGGTTTTCCCTACTCCTGTGGGTCCCATAAAAATAAATGATCCTACCGGTCTATTGGGGTCGGCTATCCCCACTCGAGATCTTCTTATCGCATTGGAAATTAATCTAATCGCCTCATCTTGTCCAACTACTCTTTTGGTAAGCTCTTCTTCCATTCTGACTAATTTATTCGCTTCGCCTTCCATAAGCCGGCCAACAGGGATACCAGTCCATTTAGAGACAACCTCTGCAATATCCTCTTCATCCACTTCTTCTTTAAGCATCTTGGTCTCTTTTTGTAAAGAAGCCAACTTTTTATTTTCTCCCTCTAATTTTTTTTGAAGCTGCGGCAATACGCCATACCTTAACTCGGCTACTCGATTAAGATTCCCTTCTCTCTCTGTTTTTTCGGCTTCTAATTTAGATTTTTCCATATTACTTTTTATCTCATGAATTTTTTGAATATATTCTTTTTCATTATTCCAATGCAATTTCATGCTATCCCTTTTTTCTTTAAGGGAACTTAGTTCCCGCTCTATCTTTTTTAAACGTTCTTGAGAGCCAGTGTCTTTCTCTTTTTTTAAAGCTTGTTTTTCTACCTCTAATTGAATAATTTTTCTCTCCACTTCATCTATTTCGATAGGCATACTATCAATCTCTATTCTTAGGCTAGCAGCTGACTCATCAACTAAATCGATAGCTTTGTCAGGTAAAAATCTATCGGAAATGTAGCGGTCAGATAAGATAGCTGCTGCGATTAAAGCGGAATCTTTAATTTTTACCCCATGGTGCACTTCGTATTTTTCTTTTAAACCTCTTAAAATAGCAATAGTATCTTCTACTGAGGGTTCTTTAATCAGGACAGGCTGAAAACGCCGCTCTAAAGCTGCATCTTTTTCGATATATTTTTTGTATTCTCTTAAAGTAGTCGCCCCAATACAGTGTAATTCTCCCCGGGCTAAGGCTGGTTTTAACATATTGGAAGCATCTATGGCGCCTTCGGCTGCTCCGGCTCCTACTAAAGTATGAATTTCATCGATAAAAACAATGATTCCTCCTTCAGATTCCTGAACCTCCTTTAAAACTGCTTTTAGACGATCTTCAAATTCCCCTCTATATTTTGCACCTGCCACCATAGAACTTATATCCAGGACTATTATTTTCTTATTCTTTAATCCTTCCGGAACATCTCCCCGTACAATTCTTTGAGATAGGCCTTCGGCAATGGCAGTTTTCCCTACTCCAGGTTCACCTATTAGCATAGGGTTGTTCTTGGTACGGCGGGAGAGAATTTGCATCACTTTTCTTATCTCTTCGTCCCGCCCAATCACCGGATCGAGTTTTCCTCTGCTGGCTAACTCTGTTAAATCACGAGAATAACGTTCCAAAGCCTGATATTTCTCTTCCGGATTTTGATCAGTCACTCTTTGGCTCCCTCGAATATTTACCAAGGCTTGATAAATTTTATCCTGGTTAATCCCTTCTTCTTTTAATAAATCACCAACCCTGGTTCCTTCTGCTTCAACCAAAGCAATAAATAAATGTTCCGTACTAACATATTCATCTTTTACTTTTTGAGCTTCCCGTTGAGCCGTATTTAATATATCGTTAAGTTCATTTCCGATATATTGCTGCCCTCCACCACCTCCATAGACTTGAGGAATTTTTTCTAATACTCTTTCTAATTTTACTTTAAGTTCTTCAGAACTAACTTCTAATTTCTGCAATACCGAAGGCACAACTCCGTCTTTTTGATTAATTAATGCTAATAAAAGATGTTCACTTTTTATCTCTTGATGGTTATAGTTGGAAGCAATTTGCTGCGCTTCACCAATTGCTTCCTGAGCTTTGATAGTAAATTTATCAAATTTCATCATCTCTATCACTCCTTTACAATCATGTCAGGGGACGGTTGTCCTTCGCGTGTCAGGGAACGGTTCTTTGACACATTTTCTAAACCTTTAATCAAAATATCATTCTCTTCTTTATTTCCTACAGTTATACGCAAAAAATATCTGGAGGTTGAAAAAGCTGGGTCAGAAACTGTTTGAACTAAAATGCCTTGTTTTAATAAATTATTATAAACTAAGTCTGTATTTTCTTTAGAACCAACTTCAACCAGAACGAAATTAGTCCGCGAAGGGTGAGCTTTGAAAGAGGGAAGTTCATTTATTCTATTTATTAATCTTTCGCGTTCTTTAATAATCTTCTCTATACTATCTTTCAAAATTTCTTTATTTTCAAAAACCGCCTGGGCGGCAAGTTGAGAAAAAGTATTTACATTAAATGGACTTTTAACTTTTCTCACTTCATTTATGATTTCAGGATTAGAAAGTAGATATCCCACCCGTAAACTGGCTAAACTGTAAGCCTTAGAAAATGTTCTAAGAATAACTAAATTATCGTATTGAGAAATAAGAGGGACAAAAGTCTTTTCCCCAAACTCATAGTAAGCTTCATCCACTACTACCAAACAACCTGATTCTTCAATTATTTTTATAATCTTATCCTCAGCAAAATAATTTCCGGTAGGAGCATTAGGATAAGCTATAAAAACTATAGAAGAATCTTCTTTTTTTGCTTCCTCTAA
>PFIP01000130.1 GCA_002782675.1 Candidatus Infernicultor aquiphilus | reverse complement strand
AAAAAAGTAAAATATCAATATTTGGAGCCCACGACCGGAATTGAACCGGTGACCTCATCCTTACCAAGGATGCGCTCTACCGACTGAGCTACGCGGGCAAGATACTTCAGTGGTGGGGAGGGAAGGATTCGAACCTTCGAAGGCGTTCAGCCAACGGATCTACAGTCCGCTCCATTTAACCACTTTGGTACCTCCCCTTAATTTATACTATTTTTATTTCTACCTTCTATCTGGAGCCGATGATCCGGTTCGAACGGATGACCTGCTGATTACAAATCAGCTGCTCTACCAACTGAGCTACATCGGCAATTTTACACATTATAATTATTTTTGATAATTAAGTCAACCATTTAAAAATTATTTTCCAATTAATTCTAATTTCCGTTTTATTCTCTGTAGAGCATTATCAATAGATTTTACATGTCTTCCTAATTCGCCGGCAATTTCTTGATAAGTTTTAGCATCTAAATAAGATTCTAAAACGTCCCTCTCTAAATCTGATAATATTCTTTTAATTTTCTTTTTAAGAATATTTAATTTTTCATTATTTAAAAATAAATCTTGAGGGTCATTAATATTCATATTATCTACAATATCTAATAAAGTCCTATCTGAATCCTCACTATAAATCGGTCTATTAAGAGATACATATGAATTCAAAGGTATATGTTTCTGTCGAGTAGTGCTTTTTATAGCGGTAATAATCTGTCGAGTGATACACAATTCAGCAAATGCTTTAAAAGAAGAAAGTTTCTTAAATTGAAAATTTCTTACCGCTTTATAAAGTCCAATCATTCCTTCTTGGATAATATCTTCTGTATCAGCACCGATTAAGAAATATGAGCGAGCTTTCATTTTAACTAATCTTTTATATTTATTAATTAAATATTCTTCCGCCACTAAATCTCCTTGGCAAGCCAAATAAACAAGTTCTTCATCATCGCAACTCCTACAATTAATAAAACATTTTTCCCCTTCTTTTGGTTTCATTAATTGATCCCCCTTAAAGATCTTTTTCGTATCGCGTATATAGTATAGCGTTTATCGTATAGCAATTTAGTATCGAGTATCGCGTATCGCGTTAAAGAAATAAGGTTCAGGCGTAGGCGTACAATGAATTGTACCCTTTCTAATGCTGCTTGCTTTTGTCTCTTGTAAACGTATGGTATTACACCTCTTGAGGGCGTATGCAATACGCCCCTACTTTTTTTCAAACTTGAAACTTGCAACTCGAAACTTATTACTTGTTAGACATTACTCATCACTTATTACTATATTTTACTACATACTATATACTAATTTGCCTTCTTTCTTCTTCTTTTCTCGCTCTACGCTATACGCTCAACACTATCTTGCTATTCGCTATTTATCTTTTTCCACCTTACCCCTTCAGTTGTATCTTCCAGGATTACTCCTTTTCTCTTTAATTCATCTCTAATTTTATCTGATTTCTCCCAATTCTTCTCTTTTCTTGCTTTTTCCCTATCCTCAATTAACTTTTTAATTTCTTGTTCGAAACTTTGTTCTTTATCAAAATCTTTTAAAATACCTAATACCTTACCTGCTAAGTCCTGGTAAAATTTAATAACTTCTTCTAGTATTATTTTATTCTTTAAACTTGGAGAATTCAGGTATATGTTCACATCTTTGGCAAAACCAAATAGTCGACTTAAAGCAACAGGGGTATTAAAGTCATCATCCATAGCTTTGATAAATTGTTGTTCACCTTCTTTTCTTTTTTCTAAAATTAATTCATCATCCTTATCTTTAAATTTTTTAAATTTATCCTGTTTTAATAAATGTTTTACATTATAAATTATATTATTTAATCTTTGTAAACTATTCTGGGCTTGTTGAAGCTGCTCTTCACTAAAATTAAGAGGACTTCTATAATGAGCTGAAAGGATAAAATATCGAATTACTTCTCCTTTGTATTTCCGGATAATATCTCTTACCTTCATTATATTCCCTAAAGATTTAGACATTTTCTGATTATTTAAACAAAGATAACCATTATGCATCCAGTATCTCACGTACTGTTGATTAGTGTTTGCTTCACTTTGAGCAATTTCATTTTCATGATGAGGAAAGATTAAATCCGAACCACCAGCATGGATATCAAAAGTTTTTCCTAAATATTTCATCGACATAGCTGAACATTCAATATGCCAGCCGGGTCTCCCCTTCCCCCAAGGGCTATCCCAAGAGGGTTCTCCTTCTTTAGCCTTCTTCCATAAAGCAAAATCAATGGCATCTCTCTTTCTTTCATCTACTTCAACTCGTGCTCCTATTTTTAATTCTTCGATATCTTGTCCAGAAAGTTTTCCATAATTTTTAAATTTAGATACCTCAAAAAATACATCCCCATCTATCTCATAAGCATATCCCTTTTCCTCTAAACCTTTCAGCAGTTCAATTATCTCTGCGATATGTTCAGTTGCTCTAGGATGAACATCAGCTCTTTCTATATTAAGAGAATCAGCATCAATAAAATACTCTTGAATAAATTTTTCTGCTAATTCTGAAACACTGATATTTAATTCCCTTGCTTTATTTATCATTTTATCATCTATATCAGTTAAGTTTTGTATATATCTTACTTTATAACCCTTAAATTTTAAAAACCTTCTAACTACTTCAAATATTATAAAAGGGCGAGCATTTCCTATATGAATAAAATTATATACCGTAGGCCCACAGACATATATCCCTACCTCTCCTTTTTTAAGCGGAATAAACTCCTCTTTTTTTCTGCTCAAAGTATTATATATCTTTAACGCCATTCTTTGTTCCTTTTCAAATCTTAATTATTCTGGTTAGTTAGTTAGACTGTACTTTTAAATTCATTAGGACTTTTATTTATTACGTTTTTTATTCTTCCAAATATCATTCTTCCTGCAGGAGTTTGCAAAATACTAGTAACCAAAATATTCACTTTTTTCCCCATATATTTGTATCCATCTTCTATTACTATCATTGTTCCGTCATCAAGGTAAGCAATTCCCTGTTCTGGTTCTTTGCCTGCCTTTATTATCTGAGTATCTATTTCCTCGCCAGGTAGAATAATCGCTTTTAAAGCATTAGCTAAATCATTGATATTTAAAACAAGAACTCCCTCCAGTTGAGCAATTTTATTTAAATTATAATCATTAGTTACTACTTTAGCTTTAAGGTCTTTAGCTAGTCTAATTATTTTATTATCAACTTCCATTTGTTCTTTATAATCTTTGCCAATAATTTTTATCCTATTCTTTCTAATTTTAGTAATTTTATTGAGTATATCTAAACCTCTACGTCCTCGTTTCCTCTTTAAAGAATCTGAAGAGTCTGCGATATGCTGAAGTTCAGATAAAACAAAACGAGGAACTATAAGTTCACCTTCTAAAAATTCTGTTTGGCAAATGTCTAAAATACGACCGTCAATAATTACACTCGTATCTAAAATTTTAGGATGCACTAAATATTTATTATCTTCTTTTTTTATTATTCTGTTGAAATTTCTAAAATTTCCAAAAAAATTAGTTACCTCATCTTTCTTGTTAATTCCTATATTTATCCCTAAAATTCCTAAAATTACACTTAATATAATGGGAAGATAGGAACCGATTACAGGAATAAATGAAAGTGAATATGCTAATAAATTTGCAATAATAAGACCAATAATTAACCCAATAGTAGCAGCAGTAATATTCTTAGTGGGTATTTTTTGCAAATGCCCAATAATTTCTGAAAATAAACCTTGAATCCTGGTATTAAATCTAAAGGAGAGCAAAAAACCAATTGTTCCTCCTCCAGCTGTTGCTAAAACTTTGAATAAAATATTATAATAAATAGATGAGTCAGGAATAAAATAGAATTTATCAAATACTTCATAGCCTATTACTGCACCAACAATAGTAAAAATGATTTTCAAAATTCTCTTTGCTGCCATATTTATTTTCCTCCTTCTGTGCACTATTTTTTTATAAAAAAGATATAGACTTACCACCTCCTCCTATTTATCTTTTATAAATTATATCTTGTAATATAGCATGGTTAAATTTTTTTATTAACTATTTGCGATTTTATTTAATCTATTGGTATAAATATTAAATCTTTATAATCTTATAATCTATTTTCTTGAAAACTAAATAAATTATAGCATGCCCCTATGCTCCTGTCAAAATAAGGGACATCCTTTAATCTAAATTTTTTGTTTTTCAAATATTTAATATTTAAGCAATTGAAAATTAATATTTCTTGACAAAGAGATTAACCTATACATATAATTAAATAAAAGATTCTTATACAACTTTTACATTTTAAATAAAATTTAATCGCTTTCGTGTTACTTCAAGATCGCGCCTTCTTAGTAGTTTGATATTGAATTCTAAAGAGAAAAAGTATTTATGGAGGTTATAATTATGAATAAAAGTGACAATGATACATTCCAAAAAAACGTCGACCAATTCTTAATCCAACATCGGAGCATCCTTGATGTTATGACCAAATATCAAGAATCTAATGCCCGAGTAAACCGAGCAATTGCCAAAGCAGTTACACAATGTGGTTGTCTAAAAATCAATGCGAAGAAACAAATTATTCCTTCCAATACAAAATTAACAGAAATTCATAAATTTATGGATAACCATTTAGAAGGTTCATTGTGTGATAGCTGTAAAGAAATCATCGAAACGGAAATGGGCTCCAGCCTATTTTACGTAGCTGCAATATGTAGTATACTAAATCTGGATTTTAATGATATAATTAAAAAAGAAGAAGAAAGAATATCTACATTAGGTATCTATAATTTAACTTAATTGGTTAACCAATTAAGTAATTAATCGATTAGCCGATTCTCCAATTGACCAATTAAATTAGTCGATAGTAAGGCCGCTAGTATATAGTTTTTGGTTTATAGTTTTTCGTTTTTAGATAAAGAGGCCCGGTTTGCGGTTATCAGTTTTCGGTTTTCAGTAAAAATAAGCCCTGTTAATCACCTTTCTGTTTCCTATCTGTAAAGTTGCAACTTGTAACTTTCTATACGCTATCCGCTATCCATTCTTCTGATTTCTGATTCCTATCTTATTATCTTTTTACAATATACTAAATGCTATATACTAATTCAGCTTGTGACTTTTATTTTCTTCACGCGATACTCGATACGCGATACGCATTTAGCTTCTGGCTTCTTATTTCTTTACTATATACTATATACTATATACTAACGACTAACGACTAATTTAAGGCAAGATTTATAGCTTCTCGAACTGTTTTTATCCCAATAATCTCTAAATCTTTTTTCGATTTAAAAGAAGAAAGATTTTTTAAATTACCCTGAGGAATAAAGCATCTCTTAAAACCCATTTTTAATACTTCTTGTATTCGTTTTTCTACCTGATTTACCATTCTAATTTCTCCTGCCAGTCCCACTTCACCAAATATAACTGTACCTGAGTCTATAGTAATATTTTTAAAGCTTGAAGCTATAGCCATGACTATAGCTAAATCTAAAGCTGGTTCTAATACCTTTATACCACCTGCAATGTTTACATGAACATCCTGAGATTGTAAGGAGTATCCCACCCTTTTTTCCAGTACTGCTAATATTAGTAAAACTCGATTATAATCTACCCCAGTAGTCATTCTTCGGGGGATACCCAAATTACTATAACTTATCAAAGCTTGTACCTCCACTAATATCGGCCTACTTCCTTCAAAAGTAGCTGCCACTACTGAACCAGAAACCTGAGAAGGTTTTTCAGATAGGAGTAATTCAGAAGGGTTTAATACTTCGGTTAAACCATTTTCTCCCATTTTGAATATCCCTAATTCATTGGTAGAGCCAAATCTATTTTTTGTGGAACGAAGTATACGATAAATATTATATTGTTCACCTTCCAGATATAAGACAGTATCTACAATATGCTCAAGAACTTTAGGTCCAGCTAATATTCCTCCTTTAGTTACATGACCGATAATAAAGATAGAAATCTCTTTGCTTTTAGCAAAACGCATTAATTGACCAGTACACTCTCTTATCTGACTAATACTTCCTGGTGCAGAAGTAATCTCATAATCATTAATAGTCTGAATAGAATCAATTATTGCCACTTTTGGCTTAATATTGTTGAGATGTTTTTTTATCACTTCTAGATCAGTTTCAGACACTAAAAAAAGTTTTTCTGCTAAGGTACCCAATCTACTAGCTCTCAGCTTAATCTGATAAGGTGATTCTTCAGCAGAAATATACAATACTGTTCCATATTGATTGCTTAAAATATTGGCTATTTGTAAAAGAAGGGTAGATTTTCCTATACCTGGTTCTCCTCCGACTAAAATTAAAGAACCAGGGACAATACCACCACCTAATACTCTATCAAACTCAGAAATCCCTACTTTATATCTCGCTTTATTTTCTTCTATTTCTATCTTGCTAATTGGTAAAGGTGTAGATTGCTCTTCTGGATGAAGAGAATATTTTTTCTCTTCTTTAAATGCTTCTTCAATCAGAGTATTCCATCCGCCACAATCAGGACAACGCCCTAACCATCGGAAAGATTCATAACCACACTGTTGACAACGAAAAATAGATTTTTCTCCTCTGTCCATTTTAACCTCTTTATCTTAACTTTTTGTTTTTTTTCCTTTTTTGGAAAATGTTATTTTCCCATCTTTTGCTCCAATAGTTATACACTCCCCTTCTTTAAACTCACCAGCTAATATCTTTTCAGAAATAGGATTTTCTATTAATCTTTCAATAGTCCGCCTTAAAGGACGAGCTCCAAAATTGGGATTATACCCCTCTTTAACCAATAATTCTTTAGCCTCCTCTACCGTCTCAAAATCAATCTTTTGATCTTCTAATAATTTTTTCACATCATTTAGCATTAAACCAGCGATTTTTTTAATCTCCTCCTTAGTAAGGGATTTAAAGACTATTACCTCATCAATTCGGTTTAAGAATTCCGGCCGGAAGGTCTTGTTTAGTTCTCCCATTACATTATCTTTTATCTCTTTGTAAGGCATCTCTTCAGATTCATTAGTTCCTCGAAATCCTAAAGTAGCTCCTTTTCTGATTAAAGTTGCGCCTATATTAGAAGTCATAATAATTACTGTATTTTTAAAATCTACTACTCTTCCTTGAGAATCGGTTAATCTACCGTCTTCAAAAATCTGCAATAATATATTGAAAACATCAGGATGAGCCTTTTCTATTTCATCTAATAAAATTACTGCATAGGGCTTTCTTCTAACCTTTTCAGTTAATTGACCTCCCTCCTCATATCCAACATAACCAGGAGGAGCACCAACTAATCTGGAAACAGCAAATTTTTCCATATATTCAGACATATCTAAACTTATCATTGAGTTTTCGTCACCAAAAAGAAATTCTGCCAAACTGCGGGCTAGTTCTGTCTTACCTACGCCGGTAGGTCCTAAGAAGATAAAAGAGCCAATGGGACGTTTGGGGTTTTTCATACCAGCTCGAGCCCTTCTTATGGCTTTAGAAATAGATATTAGGGCTTCGTCCTGTCCTATTATCCTTTTATGTAACTCATCTTCCATTCGAAGTAATTTTTGTGTTTCTTCTTCTTTTAAGGAAAAGACTGGAATACCAGTCCAACTAGATACAATTTCTGCAATATCTTCTTCGGTTACTTCTACTTTATTAATCTTTCTTCCGGTCTCCCATTTTTCTTTCATTTTTTGGAGTTCAGTCTCTAACTTTTTTTCTTTATCTCTTAATTGAGCTGCTTTTTCAAATTCTTGCAGTTTTATGGTTGATTCTTTTTCTTTTATTATTTTATTTAATTGAATTTCCACTTTTTTCATATCAGGAGGAGAAATAGTGTTTTGTAATTTAATTCGTGAAGCCGCTTCATCTACTAAATCAATAGCTTTATCGGGTAAAAATCTACCTGAAACATAACGAGCTGAAAGACGAGCTGCCGCTTCTAATGCTTGATCGTTAATCTTTATTTTGTGATGAGCTTCATACTTGGGTCTAAGTCCTTGTAAAATATCGATAGTCTCTTCTATTGAAGGTTCCGATATATAGATAGGTTGAAACCTTCGTTCTAAAGCAGCATCTTTTTCTATATACTTTCGATATTCATCAGAAGTAGTTGCGCCAATAACCTGTAGTTCTCCTCTTGCTAAGGTAGGCTTTAATATATTAGAAGCGTCTATTGCCCCTTCAGCAGCTCCCGCACCCACTAAAGTATGAATTTCGTCAATAAATAAGATAACCTCATTTGATTCCTGAACCTCACTAACAATCTTCTTTAATCTCTTTTCAAATTCACCCCGGTATTTAGTACCAGCAACAATTAAAGCCAAATCAAGACAAACAATTCTTTTATTTTTTAATATCTCCGGAATATCATTATTAGCAATCTTTTGAGCTAAACCTTCCACAATAGCTGTCTTCCCTACCCCAGCCTCTCCTATTATACAGGGATTATTTTTCTTTCTTCTACTTAAAATTTGTATCACTCTTTGAATCTCCATACTTCTGCCAATAACTGGATCTAATTTATCTTCTCGAGCTAATTTAGTTAAATCTCTTCCAAATTCATCTAAAGTAAGAGTCTTGATTGTCTTTTTACCAACTTCTGGCGAAAAACTTTGAGTTTCGTTCTCCATAAGTATTTTCATAATCCGCGAATAAACATTATTCAGATTAATACCTAAATCAGTTAAAATTCTAACCGCTACTCCACTTCCTTCTTTTATCAACCCCAACAATATATGCTCAGTACCGATATAATTATGTTTCAATTGACTTGCTTCTTGAGAGGCTAATTCCAAAACTTTTTTAGATCGGGGAGTAAAGCTAATTTCACCTACCTGTTGATACTCACCTTTACCTACTATTCGATCTATTTCTTCTACTACTTTATCTGCATCCACTCCTAATTCTTTTAAAACCTGATATGCAACTCCTTCTTCTTCTTTTAGTAAACCAATCAAAATATGTTCGGTTCCTATATAATCATGATTAAGGTTTATCGCTTCCTCTTGAGCTATCATTATAGCTCTTTTTGCTTTTTCGGTATATTTTTTAAACATTTTACAAACACATCCTTCCATTTTAGTAGATAATATTATTTTTATCTTATTTTGTAAATTAGTTAGTTGGTTAGTTAATAACAATTGACCAATTAACCGATTCTCCAATTCACCAATTAATTCAGTTAACCAGTTTACCGGTTATCGTTAGTATTAAATGCAAGTTTTCAGTTTACGCTTTTCAGTTCTCAGTTTATTGTAAAGGCTTCTTTTTTTTAAACTTAAAGCTCGTAACTAGTAACTTGTCACTAATCACTCATTACTTATCACTATTTTTCTATACGCTCTACGCTAAACGCTATACGCTATACTATATTATATACTAACGACTATTCACTAATCTTATTTCGGATTAATATTGCCCTTTGTAAATCTCGAGTAAAAGGATCTAAATCTTTACCAGCTAACATTTGTAGATAAGCAGGTTGAATCAATAACATTAATTTATTTAAAGTCGCTAAATCGGGGTGTGAAATTATCCCTAACTCTACTCCAAATCTTAATTTAGATAAAAGTTCCATTGCTTCTACTGAAGATATAATGCGCGCACTACTCAAGATGCCATAGGCTCTCCAGATTTGATCTTCCAGCTGACTTTTAGAATTAGATAATAAATCATTTCTTACCTTCTGTTCCTGGCTTATTATTTGTTGATTCACCTTTTCCAAATTATCAATAATTTCCTCTTCTGAAAGACCTAAAGTAATTTGATTAGAAACTTGAAAAAGATTTCCCATCACTTCAGTTCCTTCTCCATAAAATCCTCTTACTACATAACCTATTTTAGATATAGCTTTTAGTATATCATTCATTCCGCCTACCATAGCTAAGGCTGGTAAATGTAACATTACTGAAGCCCTCATCCCAGTTCCCACATTAGTGGGACAGGAAGTTAAATACCCTTCTTTTCCGCTAAAGGCATAAGTAACAATTTTTTCAATTTCATCATCAATTTTATTAATGAGCTTCCAAATTTCATTTAATTGTAATCCTGAAAGTAAATATTGGATTCGAAAATGATCTTCTTCATTTATCATTATACTTAAGGTTTCTCTTTGATTAAAGATACAACCTCGATATACTTGCTTTTTTAATGCATGATAAATACTAATTAGATGTTTTTCAACTAAAAATTGTCTTTCTAAGGGAGTCAACTCATCTAATAAAAGTAAATTGTAATCCTTAAAAAGAGAACTTTTTTCTATAACTTGTTGACTAAGGTCAAATATATTCTTTAATTCTACCTGATCAGCTCGGGATGGGAAAGGAATACCCTCTATATTTCGTGCTAACCTAATTCGTGAACTTATTACTATATCGGATAAAGGACCTTGCCCATTGGTCCACTCAGCATCAGATTCTTTTAATTTTTGTAATATTATTCCTTTTTTATTATTTTGCATTTCTTTTCTTTAATGCTCCTTCAAGTTTCAATATTTCATCTCTTATCTTTGCAGCTTTTTCATACTCTTCCCTTGATACTACTTCTTGCAATTCCTTTCTGAGTTGTTTAATTTTCCTAATTTTATTCAATTTACCTTTGGCTCGTTGAGGTATCTTCCCTACATGTTCACTATTACCATGTAACCTTCTTAGTAGAGGAATTAACTGTTCTCTAAAATCGTGATAACATACACTACAACCTAATTTCCCAGATTGTTTAAATTCATCATAGGTTAAGTGACAATTACTACACTTTACCTCTTTAATTGGAATAACACCCTCCTCTTTGCTGTAAAGATCTATAGCTTTTAATAATCCAGTTAATAGATCATTAATATTAAATTCAGGAATAGGAAATATAGATAATTTATCATTAAACATAGAGGCACAATCTTGGCATAATTGAATTACTGTTTTTTGTCCTTCTGAAACTTTAGTAAGAATAATAGTAGCTTCTTTTTTCTTACAAATTTGACATAACATTATATTATTTTTCCTCCCCTGATTTTTATTGTTTTTTATCAATCAAATTCCACATAAATTATAAGTTATCCTATGAATAATTGTCAATTAACCTCAATTAATCTGAGTTAGGAGACGGTTGTTCTTTGAATCTTTTTTGTTTTATGCTGGCTCCTGACTACTGACTTCTGAATTCTATATTTAAGTATTTCAGTAGTTATTTCTCATCTAATAAACTTCAATATCAATTCCATCACTTCATTAATTAAATCCGGAGGGATATCCTCAGAAGAAGCTGATGAATAAAAACAAGAATTGACATGATTCTCCAAGGTCAATTTACTTACCTGATTAAGTGCTGATTTAACGGCAGCAATTTGAACCATAATATCCGAACAAGATCTTTCTTCGATAATCATCCCCTGTATGCCCCTGATCTGCCCTTCTATCCTTTTTAATCGACTTAATATCTTTATTTTATTTAATTGATTGAATGGTGATTTACTCATAATGCAAACTTTATATCCGATATTTATTATACCCTATGGGGGTATAATAATAATATAACTAAATGTTTAAATTGTCAAGCTATTTTCGTATAGTTTATATCGCATTGCGTAAATAGGATAGAAGTCAGAAGTCAGGAGTCAGAACCCAGGAGAAAATGGTAATGAGTGATTAGTAAAGGGTAATAAGTGGAATACAGTGATAAGTGATATGTAATTAGTAATTAGTAATGAGAAGAGGTTCGATTCATCGAACCCGGTAAAAAAATTACTAACTGACCCGGGTCGGATAAATTCGACCCCTACACCAAATTCAGATTCACAATGACTATATCCTAAACACTAACGACTATTCACTATTCACTAACGACTCATTAACTGGCTAACTAAATAGTAGCGTGATATAATAATTTAGAAATAAAATTATGATTAATTAACCTTCGTTTAATAAAATAAATTATATTAAATGGATTTAACCTATAAAATGAGGAAAAATAATTATAAAGAAGAAGAAGAAATAAAATTTTTAGCTGATAAGATGTTAGGAAAATTAGCTAAATGGTTACGCATTTTAGGTTATGATACTACTTACCCTATTACTGATGAGGATTTAGTTCTTATCCTTACTGCTCGACAAGAAAATAGAATATTGTTAACCAGAGATACTAATCTTATTAAAAGACGGAACATCTGCGATTATTTATTTATAAAAAATGATCAATGGGAAGAACAATTGTTAGAAGTGATAAAAGGATTAGAATTAAAAATTGATTTTAATTCTAAGATATTTTCCCGTTGTTCAATATGCAATAAACCTACTAAAAATGTAGATAAAAAGGAAGTTCAAAACTACGTTCCTCCTTATGTATTTTTAACTCAAAACAAGTTTGTTTATTGTCCTTCTTGCCAGAAATATTACTGGAAGGGAACCCACTGGCAAAGAATGACAGAAAAAATTAAAAAACTCATTTTATAGAGGTCCGTCTCCTGTTTCATTTTTATTTATCTGGTAAGACTTCTATACCTGGAAGTTTTTTCCCTGCCAAAAATTCTAAAGAAGCTCCACCACCGGTAGAAATATGAGTCATCTTTTCTGCCAACCCTATTTTTTCAATCGCAGCAATTGAGTCTCCACCACCAACAACAGTTACAGCTTTATTTTTCATCTCCGCTAAACATTTTGCAATTATATTATTTCCTTTAGCAAATTTTTCTATTTCAAATATTCCTACTGGCCCATTCCAAAAAATAGTTTTAGCCCTTTTTAATTCTTCCATAAACATCTTCAAGGATTCTTCACCTAAGTCTACTCCTTTACAATCTTTTGGAATACTTTGTACTTTATATGTTTTACTATCTGCTTTTTCAGATATTTCTTTCACAACTACTAAATCAACTGGTAAAAGTATTTTATTCTCCATCTCTTTTGCTTTCTTTAACATTTTTCTAACTACATTCAAGTCGTATTCTTCTAATAATAAATTGCTTACCTTATACCCTAAAGCAGCTAAACAGGTGTAACTCATTCCTCCAGCAATTAATATTTTATCTGCAATATTTAATAAATTCTGAACCACATCGATTTTCCCAGATATCTTTGCTCCCCCTAATAGGACTACAAAAGGTTTTTTGGGATTTTCTATTAAGTTACTTAATACTTTTATTTCTTTAGCCATTAAAAATCCAGCACAAGAAGGCAATATTTTGGCTACCCCCACGGTAGAAGCATGGGCACGATGGGCAGTGCCAAAAGCATCATTAATAAATAACTCACCCAGATTAGCTAATTTTTTAGAAAATTGTTCGTCGTTTTTTTCCTCTTCGGGATGAAATCTTAAATTTTCTAAGAGTATTATTTCGCCATTTTTCATCCTAAATATTTCTTTTTCCACCTCCCTGCCTATACAATCAGGCAGCTTTTTTACTTCTTGCTCTAATAATTCACTTAAGTGCTTAGCCACCGGATCAAGCCTTAACTTTTCTGCTATTTTACCTTTAGGTCTACCTAAATGGCTCATCAATATGATTCGGGCTTTTTTGGAAATTAAATATTTAATAGTAGGTAAAGCAGCTGATATTCGGGTATCATCGGTAATCTTTAATTCTTTATCCAAAGGGACGTTAAAATCTACTCTAACCAAGATTCTTTTGCCTTCTATTTGATTTTCATTTAAATCTTTGATGTTCTTTTTTTGCATCTTATACTACCTCCAACTTTTTTAAATTATTTTATAGTGTTTAATTTTCTAAATATAATTCGATGGGCTAATAAATTAATTATATAATTAAGTAATTTATTTATCAACTAAAAAACGTGTCACTGAAACGTCTCCTTCACCTTGTTCTTATTTTTATCCTGATACATCCTCTTATCGGCCTCTTTTAAGAGGGCCTCAGTATTCTGATACTCTCCCTTCTGAGTGGCATCACCCAAGGCGATACTCGGTCTTAAGCAGATTGGTTTAATGCTATCTTCTTCACAAATCTTTCTGATCCTCTCACAGATCCTATGGGCCTCTTGGGATGTGGTAGAGGGAAGGAGAATAGCAAACTCATCTCCTCCTAATCGAGTGATTACATCACCTTTACGGGAGATGGAATTAAGGAGAGAAGCAAAGTGTTGTA
>PFIP01000101.1 GCA_002782675.1 Candidatus Infernicultor aquiphilus | reverse complement strand
GGTAAAATCTTTTTTTGTGTTCCTTCCAACGCTTGTGCGGCCTGGCTTTCCGAACATCGCAAAAAGCTCTATAATTATTGGATTATTTCGTTGTTCATATTTTATTAAACTAAAAACTTAACCTATTTTATTTTTCAATCCCTTTAATCAATATTTCATCAGGTTTGACAAGACCTAATTCTTCTCGAGCAATTTTTTCAATATATTTATCAGCTTTTAACGATTCTACTTCTTCTGATAAATTTATATTTTTTAGTTTTAACTCTTTTATATCTGATTCCAGTCTTTTAATATCTTCTTTTAGTTGTAAGGTCTTAGCATATTTATCTGAAAATAAAAAAACTATATAAAATATTAAAACTAAAATTAAAGCCCAAATTATTTTCGAATGAAATATTGACCTAATCGATATCATTTTATATTAAATACTGCCTTCCCACGATAAATTGCCAATTCTCCTAATTGTTCCTCAATACGCAGCAATTGATTGTATTTGGCAATTCGTTCCGTTCTACAAAGAGAACCAGTTTTAATTTGTCCAATATTAGTCGCCACAGCTAAATCAGCAATAGTAGTATCTTCTGTTTCTCCGGAACGATGAGAAATTACCGCAGTAAAACCTGCTTTCTTTGCAGTCTCAATAGTATCTAAAGTTTCTGTTAAGGTTCCTATCTGATTTAATTTTATTAAAATCGAATTAGAGGCTTTTAGCTCAATCCCTCGACTAAGTCTCTTCTTGTCAGTAACATAAAGATCATCCCCTACAATCTGTACTTTATGACCTAATTTTTGGGTAAGTTTTTGCCATCCTTCCCAATCGTCTTCGGCTAAGCCATCTTCTAGAGAAATTATAGGATATTTTTCTACTAATCCAGTATAATAATCTATCATCTCATGGGAAGTTCTAACTGTTCCTTCTCGGGATAATACATATTTCCCACCTTGATATAGCTCTGAAGCAGCCGGATCTAAGGCTATATAAATATCCTTACCTGGCTCGTATCCTGCTTTTTTAATTGCTTCTACTATTAGTTGAATCGCCTCTTCGCTTGATTTTAAATTAGGAGCAAAGCCACCTTCATCCCCAACTGCCACATTATATCCTTTTTCTTTTAATACTTTCTTTAAAGTATGAAAAGTTTCCGCCCCCATCCGCAGGCTCTCCCGAAAATTAGCACCGCCGGCCGGAACAATCATAAATTCCTGAAGATCCACTCCGCTATCTGCATGTTTTCCCCCATTTAATATATTCATCATAGGAACAGGAAGTTCTTTTGCATTTACTCCCCCAATATAACCATATAAAGGCAACCCAAAAAATTCTGCTGCAGCTTTTGCTGTAGCAAGAGATACACCTAAAATAGCATTGGCTCCCAAACGACTTTTATTTGGAGTCCCATCAAGTTTAATTAACAGGCTATCAATTAATAATTGATCTGTGGCATCATATCCGATAATTTCAGGGGCAATAATCTCATTTACATTCTCGACCGCCTTAAGAACTCCTTTTCCTAAGTACCTTTTTGGGTCACCATCTCTTAATTCAATAGCCTCATGCGCGCCGGTACTGGCTCCGGATGGAACTTGAGCCACTCCTATAGCTCCGCTTTCCAGTTCTACTTCCACTTCAACAGTGGGATTTCCTCTTGAATCTAATATCTCTCTGGCATAAACTTCAAATATTTCACTCATCTTATCCCTCTCCTCTCAATTTATTTAATAAAATATTAAATTATGGTCACCTAAATTAATTAAAATTTAATTTTATATACCAAAATGTTTAAATAAAAAAGAACCCAAGCCAAAATAAATTAACAAGCCACTCACATCAATTGCAGTGGTAATAAAAGGACCGGCAGAAATTGCTGGATCAATCTTGATTTTTGTAAAAATTAAAGGTAATAAAGCCCCCATAGTCGTAGCTGTAATCATAGTCACACCTAATGATATCCCTATTAATAGACCTAATAAATAATTGTTCTGCCATAAAAGTGCTATAAAAGACATAACTACCCCCGCAACTAAACCTATTATACACCCTACTTTAACTTCAGCCCATATATTCTTCCACAATTCATCTATTTCAATTTGCCCGGTAGCTAAAGCACGAACAGTAATGGTGGAGGATTGAGATCCTACGTTTCCACCCATATCCAAAATCATGGGAATAAAAAATGCCATAGCTATTATAGTTTGCAATATCCCAGAATGATATTTTATAATTAAACCAGAAATAATATCACCAGCTAAGCATATAAATAACCAAGGAATTCGAGCCTTTGCTCTAGTTAATGAATTTGCCTTAATAAGTTTATCTTCATATACCTCAGAAGAACCAACCATCTTATGAATATCTTCAGTAACCTCTTCTTGCATAACATCGATAACATCATCAACAGTGATAATACCTAATAATACACCTCTCTTATCAATAACTGGCAGAGCTGAAAAATCATAATCTGAAATTACCCGAGCCACCGTTTCTTGATCTTCAGTATCTAACACACTTATTACATCTTCTTCCATAACCTCAGATATCTTAGCCTTAGGATTTGCAATAATTAAATCTCGTAAAGAAATAACTCCAATTAATCTTTCTTTCTTGTCTATAATATAAATATAATAAACCATCTCTGCTTCTGGGTTAAGCTCTCTTATCTTGTTTATTGTCTCCTCGGCAGTAAGATCCTCAGGCAAGGCTATAAACTCATTGGTCATTATACTTCCAGCTGTATTCTCTTTATGTTTTAATAATTCTTCTATCCCTTCGGCTTCTTCTTTAGGCATTAAATCTAACAATTCTCGGGACTCTTGAGGAGCTATTTTCCCTAAAAAATCAACTGCCTCATCGGTGTCCATTTCCTCTAAGATATCAGAAGCTTTCTCTTTACCCAGAGTTTCCATTATTTTAGTTTGTAATTCTGAACTTAATTCTGAAAGTAATTCAGCAATTTTTTCATCATCTTTAAGCAATTTAAATAGTCCAATGGTTTGTTCTAATAATAAATAATCAGTTAACTCAGCAAACTCTGTAGGGTGCAGATCATCAATAATTTCTTTTATTTCTTGAATCTTTTTTTCTTCTAATAACTTTATTATTTTTTCTGAAATTTCTTTTATCTTATCTTCCATTGGTTCAAAACCTCTTTTATTGGCTGGTAAAGCAAAAATATAGCCCGAAATTCATAATTATTTTTATTAAAATTTCAATCTTCTTCTTTTTTAATCTCTTTTATTACTTCATATAAGGAACTTGCCCCCTCAGCTGGAATATTCTTTAGGGGAACTTCTATTACTTTTGCTCGTAGGATTTTGGTTGTAAAATTAATTTCTAATTCATCGCCAGTCTTTATTTCATCTCCTGCTTGGGCAATTCGATTATTAACTTTAATGCAATTAGCGAGACAAGCTTTTTTAGCTTCTGTTCTCCTTTTTATTAGTCTACTTACTTTTAAAAATTTATCTAATCTCATATGTTTATC
>PFIP01000054.1 GCA_002782675.1 Candidatus Infernicultor aquiphilus | reverse complement strand
CCATCAAAGCAAGCCAGGCAAAAATTATCGGCCGGGATTTCATTAAAAATACTACCTAGTCCTTCTATGCTCAAATAACCTAAACTATCTGCCCCTAGCCATTCCCTCGTCTCTTTTAAAGTATGATTTGAAGCCCATAAATTTTCTCTATTTGGTGTATCTATCCCATAAAAACAAGGAAAATAAATAGGCGGAGAACTTATTCGAACATGAACTTCACCAGCCCCTGCTTCCTTGATTAATTTTACCAGCTTTTGACTGGTTGTCCCACGTACAATAGAATCATCTATCAATACTACTCTTTTACCATTTAAAATTTCTTTTAAAGGAGAAAGTTTAATCTTCACCGAACCTTCCCGAATTAACTGGTCTGACTGGATAAAAGTTCTGCCCACATAACGATTTTTTATTAATCCTTCTCCATAAGGAATACCAGAATAATTGGCATAACCCAGAGCGGCAGAAACGCCCGAATCAGGAACAGGAATCACTAGATCTGCTGCCACCGGGTATTCTTGAGCCAATTTTCGCCCCATCTTTTGCCGACTTAAAGCTACATTTTCTCCATAGATATTACTATCTGGACGAGCAAAGTAGATAAATTCAAAAATACAAAATGCCTTCCTCTTACTGGACAATATTTTGGTGGATTTCAATCCCTTTTTATCTATTACTACCATTTCTCCTGGTTCTATTTCTCGAATAAATTCAGCCCCAATAAGACTAAACGCACAGGTCTCAGAGGCAAGAACATAGGAATTTCCCAATTTTCCTAAAGCCAGGGGATGGAAACCAAAAGAATCTTTTAATCCGATTAATTGGTCTTCAGTCATTATCACTAAAGAAAAAGCCCCTTTTAGTAAAGCTGCTACAGTTTTAATGCTATTTTCAATATTTTCTTCCTGACTCGCCGCTATCAAATTACAGATCATTTCACTATCTGAGGAAGAAGAAAATTTATTAACCTCCCCCTTAAATATTCTTTTTAGTTCATCTTGGTTTACCAAATTACCATTATGAGCTAAAGAAAAAGTCCCTCCCTGATATTTTTTTAATAAAGGTTGACTATTCACCCAATTATTAGCCCCTGTAGTTGAATACCGCACGTGACCAATAGCACAATTACCTTGCAAAGTCTTTAGCTTTTCTTCGTTAAATACTTCTGAAACTAATCCTAAGTCTTTATACACTAAAATTTTTTCACCATCGGATATAGCTATTCCTGCGCTCTCCTGTCCTCGGTGTTGAAGGGCATAAAGTCCAAAATAAGTTATTTTAGCTACCTCTAAAGAATTGTCTTCTTGATTATAAATACCAAAAATTCCACATTCCTCATGCATTATTCTTTACCCAATCTCCTTTCCAGGCCATTTCTAATTCTTCTACTTTTAAATTAATTAAACCTTTAATCTGCAGCCTGTCCCCTTCTATTTGGCCTAATACCTGAAAGGAAACTTTATTTTTATTTACCATTTCCTGTAACCAGGATAGATTTTTAGGAGAGATAGAAATAATGATTCGGGATTGGGTCTCTCCAAATAATAAGGCATCATTTCGAATCTTTTCTGGAAGCGCTACTTTGGCCCCCTTTCCCCCGGTAATACAACATTCCGCCAGGGTTACAGCCAAGCCCCCATCTGAACAATCATGCGCAGAAGAAAGTAAATTCTCATTTATCGCTTCTCGGCAAACCTGTTGTACTGCCTTTTCTTTGATTAAATCTATTTGGGGAGGCACTCCTCTTTCCAAATTATGAAAAACCTTTAAATATTCACTCCCCCCTAATTCCTCTTTATTTTCCCCTAAAAGTATAATGAGGTCACCTTCATTTTTAAATTCCAAGGAACAAATATTATGGTAATCTTCAACTATACCAATCATTCCAATTATCGGCGTGGGGAAAATAGCCTCTCCCTTATTTTCATTGTACAAACTTACATTTCCACTTATTACGGGGGTCTCTAATACCCGGCAAGCCTCACTCACCCCTTTAATTGCCTCTTCTAATTGCCAATATATCTCCTCTTTTTCGGGATTTCCAAAATTCAGACAATCGGTCACTGCTCGAGGCAAAGCCCCCTTACAAGAAAGGTTGCGAGCAGCCTCTGCTACTGCAATCTTCCCCCCCAGAAAAGGATCAAGATAACAATACCTTCCATTGCCGTCAGTAGTTAAGGCCATAGCCTTTTTAGTCCCCCTTATTCTTAATATAGCAGCATCATCGCCAGGAAAAATTAGGGTATTAGTTTGGATCATATGATCATACTGTTCGTAAATATTCTCTTTGCTAGCTATATTCGGAGAGCTTAATAGTTGCAATAAAGCCTGGTTAAAATCTTTGGGCTCAGCCAGTTTTTTCAAGTTTAAAATATTAATCTTTTCCAAATAAACCGGTTTTTTCCCTTTTCTAAAGCAAATGGGGACTCCCTCAGTTAATGACTTAGCTGGTATTTCAGCTACCACCTTACCTCGATCCTTGATTCTAAAATTCTGATCAGAAGTAACCTCCCCTATAATGGCAAAATTTAACCTCCATTTATCAAAAATATTTTTAATTTCTTTCTCTTTTCCTTTTTTGATAACTACTATCATTCTTTCCTGGGATTCAGAAAGCATCACTTCGTAAGGATTCATACCTTCTTCTCGTTGAGGAACTTCTGATAGCTCTACTTCTATTCCACTATCCCCCCGACTGGCCATTTCACCAAGTGCACTGGTAAGGCCTGCCGCTCCACAATCCTGAAGACCCACTACATAGTCTGTTTCAATTAATTCTAAACAAGCCTCAATTAATAATTTTTTAGTAAAAGGATCTCCTATTTGAACCGCTGGACGATCTTCATCCGAATCTTCATCTAATTCTTCTGAAGCAAAGCTTGCCCCTCCGATACCATCTCTACCAGTCCTTGCTCCTACCAATATTACGGGATTCCCTTCCCCTTGAGCTTTTGCCCGAAATATTTTATCTTTTCTGGCTATACCTACGCACATTACATTTACCAGAATATTATTTTGGTAACTCTGTGAAAAATAGGTTTCACCTGCCACGGTTGGTACTCCAATACAATTACCATAAAAAGAGATACCCTCTACCACTCCTTTTAGAAGGTAATGAGTATGAGGATTATCAAGGCTTCCAAACCTTAAAGAATCCAATAAAGCAATTGGACGAGCTCCCATAGCCAATATGTCTCTGACTATTCCTCCGATGCCGGTGGCCGCTCCCTGAAAAGGTTCCACTGCTGAGGGATGGTTATGACTCTCCATTTTCATTACTATAACTTGATCTTCCCCTATATCAATAATTCCCGCATTTTCACCGGGACCCTGGATAATCCATTCCGCAGAAATAGGAAATAATTTAAGAAGTGGTTTGGAATTCTTATAACTGCAATGTTCAGACCACATTACTGAATACATTCCTAATTCTACTGCATTCGGTTCTCTCTTTAAATCTTCTTTTATCTTTTTATATTCAGCCGGGGTAAGCCCCCATTTTTTCCACACTTTTTCTTGGTTATAACTCTTCACTATTAATCTCCTATTTTATCGTATCTCGTTGTTCATATCTTGTATCTCGTCAAAGTAAAAACTTAAAATCATAATTCAAAATTTATAACTTTTCTCAATTTTAAATTTTAAGTTATAGTTTTATATTTTACGCTTTTTTTTAAAATCTAAAATAGAGTTAAAAATATATTTCCCATCAGCAGACCCCAAACAGTCTTCAACGCATCGTTCTGGATGTGGCATCATCCCC
>PFIP01000166.1 GCA_002782675.1 Candidatus Infernicultor aquiphilus | reverse complement strand
TAATCGATATAATAGCTAAATTAAGGAAGGAAAGAGGGATTAGCATATTATTGGTTGAACAAGATGTAAAAGTTGCTTTAGATATAGCAGATAGAGGATATGTGTTAGAGGCAGGAGCGGTATCTATTCATGATAAGGCTGATAAGTTAGTTAAGAATGAACATATAAAAGCCGCTTATTTAGGAGTAGCCTAATAATTAAATACAGTTTGAATACCTGGAAAAGTGATTCTTGCCAGTGAAATAAAAAAAAGAAAAAGAGGGTGGTAGATGAAAAAAATAAGGAAGTATAGAGGAATAGAAAGCTAATTAAAAATTTGTCTAATTAAATAAAATGGAGGATAAAAAAGTGAAAAAAATAATTATTATTGTAATGTTAATCAGTATTTTATTGCTTGGCTTAACCGGAATAGTGTCTGCTCAGGAAAATATAATAAAAATTGGAGTCGCAGTTTCTTTAACCGGTAAAATAGCTTATGAGGGAAGATTAGTTAAGGATGGATATGAAGTATGGGAAGATTGGGTCAATAGTCATGGAGGTATCACTGCCGGAGGGATAAATTATAAAGTAAAGATGGTTTATTATGATGATGAAAGTACTCCAGTGAGAGGCGCAAAACTTACCGAAATGTTGATAACTCAGAATAAAGTAGATTTTCTATTTGGTCCATTCTCCAGTGCTATTACCTTTGCCACTACGGCCATTGGTGAAAAATATAAAATGATTACCATAGCCCCTGAGGCGAATGCTGTTAATATTTATGAGCGAGGTTATAAGTATGTATTTTCAGTTCTTCCACCGGCTCCTATGTTAATGGTACCTATAGCCTATATGGCAGAGAATTTAAACCCCAAACCTAAAACGGTAGCTATTATATCAGCAAATGGTCTGTTCCCATTAAGTTGTGCTGGGGGGTTTAGAGATAAGTGTAAAGAATTAGGATTTGATGTAGTGCTTTTTGAAAAGTACCCTGCGGGTGCCACTGATATATCTACTTTGCTTACTCAAGTAAAAAACTTAAATCCTGATATTCTAGGCGTTGCCGGTTATACTGCAGATAGCTTAATGGTCATTAGACAATGTAAGGAATTAAATATTAATCCAAAAATTTATGCTTTCTCAGTAGGAGTGATGATTCCCAGTTTTATAGCGGAATTAGGAGCAGATGCTGAATATGCTTTTGAAGGTGAATGGTGGCTGCCAGGTATGAAGAATAGTGATAAAGTATTCGGAACTACTGCAGATTATGTGCAAGCTTGTAAAGATAAATTTGGGCCTGATTATATGCCGGAATATCACGTATCCAGTGCCAGTGCAGCAGGAACCTTACTTCAATTAGCTATAGAAAAGGCTGATTCGATTGAAACCGAAAAAGTTAGAGAGGCCTTATCTACTCTTGATTTAGAACTTGCTACCTGGCCTGCAATTGCCTTTAATGAAAAAGGACAAAATATTAAATGGCCGCATCCTGTAGTACAGGTACAAAATGGCAAGTATGTTATCGTTTATCCTGAATCTTCCCAGGAAAATGCTCCTATGTACCCAGCACCAGAATGGAAAGAGAGATAAATTAACCGGATATTTAATAAAGAGGCTGTAATTTAATTGCAGCCTCTTTATCTACATTATATAAACAGAAAATTACTTATGGGATATTTTTTCACAGGAGGTTTATTTTGAAAATACTGTGTATAAATCCTAATAGCTCATCTGAAGTAACAGAGGGTATTGAAAAAATTTGCAAAGAATATGCTTTACCAGGTACAGAAGTAGAAATTAAATCGATTAAAGAAGCTCCCTCAGGTATAGAAAGTTATCACGATGCTGCCATTTCTGAAAAATATTTATTAGAAAGATTTGAAGGATGGAAAGGAAAGTACGATGGGTTTATTATTGCCTGCCATAGTGATATAGGAGTGGACTTGCTTAGAGAATTAACTGATAAACCAGTAATAGGTATCGGAGAAGCTTCCATGATTTTAGCTTTACCTTTAGGGCATAAATTTAGTATACTTTCTTTGAAAAGAAAAAAAATTCCCCAAAAGGAAGATTTAGTAAAAAAATATGGTCTTGAGAATAGGTGTGTATCTATTCGAACCACCGGATTGGGAGTCGTTGCTAATGATGAAGAGAAAAGAGAAAAGCTTATTCAAGAAGGAGAAAAGGCAGTAAAAGAGGATAGAGCAGAAGTTCTTATTCTGGGATGTGCAGGGATGGCTGGAATGGATAAAGAGATTGAAAAAGCAATTGGGGTTCCAGTTATTGATGGAGTAGTTAGTGCATTGATGTTAATGGAATCACTTATCAGATACGGAGTTAATACAAGTAAGGTGGGAAAATATTTATAAATTAGATTTTGAATTAAAAAAACTAAAATAATTAATATTTTGATTTTTTAACTTTATATTTTTAGTTATAACTATGTAAAATAAATCTAAAAGAATTCAATAATTATAAAAATATTAAGAAATTTAATAAGAGAAAATGATTATAAGAGAATTTAGAAATAAATCAGTAATATTCGGAGGATAAGATGTGAATAAATTTGATCTCGTAATTAAGTCAGATAAGGTATTTATTGATGGTAGATTAATAGATTGTTGGATAGGGGTAAAGGATGGAATAATTTCCACCATAAGCAAAGAAAAACTAACCGCCGAAAAAATCATTGATGCAAAAGGGAAAATTGTTTTGCCTGGAACTGTTGACCCCCATGTGCATATTCGAGCTCCCGGACATGATGAAAGAGAGACTTTTGAAAGCGGCACCAAAGATGCTGCTTCAGGTGGGGTTACTACCGTAATTGAAATGCCCATTTCTACTCCTCCACCCCATTCTCCAGAATTAGTACAAAGAAGAATGGACATTGCAAGTCAAGAAGTAGTGGTAGATATTGCTTTCTTTGGTGCAGCTGGAACGGACTGTCTGGAGGATATTATTCCTTGTGCTAAATCTGGTATAGTTGCTTTTAAAACCTTTTTGCATGAGGCTCCCCCGGGGAGAAAAGAGGAATTTATCGGACTTACTGCCCCAAACACCGGTGACCAATATGAGCTGATGGAAAAAGTTGCCAAGACAGGTATAATGATCGGCTTTCACGCAGAAAATAATGATATGATCAATAAGAATATTGCACGCTTAAGGAGTGAAGGTAAGACTTCTCCATTATATCATGGCAGGTCTCGACCGCCAGTGGTAGAGATTGAGACAGTAGCAAAGATTTTACTCTTTGCTGAAAAAATTGGTACCAAGGTAGAGATATGCCATATTAGTACACCAGAGGTGGTAGAATTAGTAAATAGAGCAAAATCTAAAGGAGTATATGCTATTGCAGAAACTTGTCCCCATTATCTATTCCTTAACGAAAATGCACTTGAAAAAGTTGGAGTATTTGCCAAGTGTAATCCTCCCTTAAGAAGTGAAGAAGAAAGGGTGAAAATGTGGGAATTTGTGAGAGATGGAAG
>PFIP01000063.1:3891-5626 GCA_002782675.1 Candidatus Infernicultor aquiphilus | reverse complement strand
CAACCTCTTGAAGCATTTCTTTGAGTAAGTTTCCTACATTTTCCTTTATCATTTATTTTTTACTCCTTACCATTAATTTCATTTACTACTCTAAGTAAATGAACTTCTTCTCCATGACCTGATTCTGCAGCATATTCTAAGGCAGTCTGAATATTAATGTTTTTACCCTTCTCCTCTTTTTTTTATTAACCCTTCCTCTTTTAAGGATTTAAAAATATAAAGAAATACGTCATATTGGACGATTCTCTATTCTGCTAACTTAATATTCAGTTAATTTTTTTATTATTGAGCTCTCGGAAACCCTTATAATATAAGCCCTTTAAATTATATCTAAAATAAGGGTCGTTTTAAGCGTTTTTTGGAAAAAGATAGGGTTTTACCTTAAGCACCTCAAAGAAATGCGTTATACGCCTTGTACGGTGATATTGCCTGAAAGCCTTATCTAGTAAGCCTTTCAAGACCTAAAAAAGCTATTTTTAGCCCTTTTTTACTTACTTTTATGCTAATTGGCGTGATGAATATTTATTAAATTTTCCAGAGGGCGCTGAAACCCTTGTATTATCTACGTTTTAGAACAGGCGAATTTTATATCATAAAGATAAAAAAGGTGTAAATTACCAGATGCAAGTTGAGATTACTTCGGTCGTTTCACTCCCTCGCAATGACAGAGTTTAATGTTCAGGATGTGAACTTAAGAAAATTATACTGTAAAAGAATGGTGATGTCAAGAAAACGAGGTGCGAGCGAGATGGAAAAAGGGGAGTAGTCAGTCCCCTTTTGTTTCCTACGTATGTGCATAAGACGGGTTCGATGAATCGTCCTCCCCACTCAAGGGCGAGGGGAAAGAAGATCTGGACAGTAAAAGGTCTGTCCTACGGTTTATGTGGATTTATCTGCAAAAACTTCATCAAAAAATATATCCTTACTCAATATTTTTTGCCATTCTCTATGCCGTTTTACACTTTCAATTCTTCTGCTTTTTGGAATAGTTATAAATCTAATAGCTTCTACTGGTCCCAATTCCTTTATAAGCACCTGCATCGCTTTTTTAATTGCTTTTTCTTCATCCATATATTTTACAGTTTTCATCTTAATCCCTCCTTCTCGCAAAAAATAACCGGATTACCGCACCATATTTTTACTTTATGCTTCAAACACTTTTTAATAAGCTGGTCATCACAACTTATAAAAGGTGCCCTCGATTTCTCTGCAAAAGCAATATGTGCTGCATCAGCTACCCCAAAACCTATATTAACTAATTCTTCTGCTCTTTCTCTTGTTTTATCAATATTAACATCAGCATGTACTCCAAATCTATCTAAAATAGTTTTTATCTAAACACGTTCATATATATCAGGAATCGCCTTTATCTCTTTCGTATGGACTGGCGAAATTAGTAATTTGTATTTGCCTTTGCTCTATCATCAATAACCTCTTAATATTTTATAAGCTATTTTTACTACAATATCACTACATATTATATAGTTTATGATCCTAAATGGAAATTACTTCCAAATTTATTATAATTAAGTTTAGGATAATTGTCAAAATTACAAATTACAAATTTACCTATGACCTGGGGAATAAAAATCGTGCATTTATTCTGTTCAGTTGGGAGAGAGAGGATTTCCATTCTAATATTTCAGATTCAGTAGTACCTATAAGATTTTTAGTTTCCACAAATTTCACTTCCTTTGTGTCTATTAATGATTGTTTTTTAGTATATTTTCTATGC
>PFIP01000063.1:0-3876 GCA_002782675.1 Candidatus Infernicultor aquiphilus | reverse complement strand
TATGCTGATTATGGTAATGTTTTTTGGGCTATTTTTATATTTAGATATTTCTTGAGAGAATTTTTCTTTATCGGTGGTGCAAAGTAATATCAGATTTTCTTGAGAAATGTTTTTAGAATATTTTTCGATAAAGTCAGAAAGAGAAAATATTTCATGACCCAGGAATATCTTTTTTGGCTTTAATCCAGCCCCGGCTAATTAAATTCTTTAAGATAGAATTAGTTAAACCTAAAGAGAGTTTTAGTTTGTGAGCCAGGGAACGCTGGGATAGGGACGGTTGGAAAGAAAAAATACTGGCAAAAATATAAGCTTAGATTGATCATTTAAACCACTAAGACCCATTAAATCCATATTTATTTTATCCTGATAAAAATTCTTGGTGCAGATACAGGTTAGATCAGGAGAATATTCATTTATATAGGATCTGGTACTTCTGGTAATTTTTGCTTCTTCAAAAGGTCGATATTTCACTTCATAACCTCGCCATCTCTCACCCTCACCCTTTAAAACAAAATCCATTTCAGCACCGGCTTTTGTCCTCCAATAATATATTTCATCAAGTGGACCCTTGCCAGTTAAAAGCATTAAAAATACAGAATTTTCCACTAAACTACCGGAATCCCTTCTCCCTTCTAAAGAATTTAGGTCACCTACAATTATATTTCTAATCCCGGTATCCATAAAATATAATTTAGGCATCTTGGTAACTTCTTTTATCTTATTTGAGTAAAAGGGGTTGATTAATCTTATAAAAAAAGTACTTTCCAAAATAAATAGATAACGCTCAAGGGTACGCCGCGATATTCCGCACATAGTGGTGAGATTGGTAAAGTTTAGGGAGTTACCTGCCTGTAAGGCAAGTAATTTAATAGCCTTATTAAAAGCATAGGGATTATCTATGCGGAAAAGATCCTTAATGTCTTTTTTGATATACGAATTGACTACATCTTTTAAATATTCAACATTATCTTCTCGAGTGGGAAGGAGAGAAACCCTGGGCAGACCTCCAAAGATTACATATTCTTCAAAATATCTTAAAAAATCGCCTTCAAAGAAACGAGCCTTCTCCCAATTGCCTGTATCCCAAAAACCTGCCAGGTCTTTTCTATCTTTAAATTCAAGAAACTCACCAAAATCAAGAGGATAAATCTCGAATACCCTTTTTCTCCCGGCTAACGAATCTTTAAATTTAGTTTTTATAGAAAAGGATGATGAACCACTTACCACCAGGCTAATTTCCTTATGATGATCTGCAATAATTTTTAAAAAATTGCTCGGGTTTTCCATATATTGAATTTCATCAAGAAAGATAAAGCATCTCTCTTTTAAATCTGCTCCCTTTGCCGCAAGGAAAGCAATGAACTCTTCAACCCCCCTATTTACTACGTCTAATAAATTCATATCTTCCAGGTCGAAATAAAACACTCTATTACTCTCAACTTTTTCTACTTGTAGGAGGTTGTCTATCAATAAATACATTATACTAGTCTTGCCTACCTGCCGGGCTCCTAAAAGTACAATTAAATCATTACTCTTTAAAAGCCTGCTCATAACCTTATTGGTAATTCTTCGTGGTTTTAATCTTTTCATACTTTTCATACTTTTTATATATATTACCTCACTATTTTAGCATATTCATATAACATTAGTAAGGTTATTTTAGCACGTTATTCATAATATAGCAAGTTTATCTGTTTTTTAAATGTAAAGACGGGCACTAAAATTCAAGATGTGGGCTGGAAATGAAAGAAAGCGTATAGTAATAGCGGATAGAATAATTAGTATCGAATATCGAGTATATGGTATATAGTGAGGAAGAGATCAAAATATAGTTTGTCTTTTGTTTACCCTGGGCACGATGCATGGTGCCCCTACATTATTGCTCTTGTAGGGGTCGAATTTATTCGACCCGTCTTTAGCGGGTTTGATGAATCAAACCCTTACCTTAATTCATATACAGGGGGGACACCTGTCCTACGATTAATGAGAAGGTCTTAACAGCCATTTCCATACTGGCGTAATTTTAATATTTATTCCTTCGGCAATTTCGTTACCCTCTTCATCATAAGTGAATAGAACCCCTTCTTTTACATTTAGTTTCTGGCAGGCCTCCACCAATCCTTTTATCTCTCTTTCTTTATTTTCTTCTTTTAACTCCCAGGTTACCTGGCCAGGAAATAATTTACTCTGCTCGTCTTTTATTATAAAATCACATTCTTTCTTTTCTTCAAAGTAAAATATCTCCTCTCCTTTTCTTCTTAACTGGCAAAAAACTATATTTTCTAATATTCTTCCCCTATCAGCAGAGGTAACCTTTTTACAGATACCAGTATCTATAAGATAAACTTTGGCTGGATTTCTAAGTCTCTTATAAGAAGATTCAGCAAATTTTCTGGTCTCAAAAATGAGCATACTTTCTAAGAAGTAATAGTAATATGAAAATAAAGTATCTTTAGAAAAAGGTAATTTTTCTTTATATTGTTTATAAAAAGCATTTAAAGAAAATTTTGAGGAAAAGGAAGAAAAAAGTCTTTCGGTAAGCATTTTCAAAAGAGGTATATTGGAAATGTTAAATCTTTCCACTAAATCTTTAAAAAACATTGCTTCCAAATATTCTTTGATAACCTTTCTTTTTTCAAAGTCTGATTTTAAAAGAGAGACCTCAGGAAAACCACCCCATTTTAGATATTCAGAGAAATGTTTTTTCACTAAAGCCTTCTTCGACCCATAAATAATATTCTTGTTCTGGATATCCATACCTTTAAAAAGTAAATATTCTCGAAAAGAAAAAGGAGTTACTTCTATACTCCAGGCTCTTCCCCTTAAAGAAGTATGGATCTCTAAAGGCATCATCCTCGAGGAAGAACCACTTACCAAGACTTTTATATTCTCCCGTTCAGTGATTCTCCGACAAAATCTTTCCCAACCTTTAATATTTTGTATCTCATCGAAGAGGAAGATCATCTCTTTTTCTTTGACCTCGCTCCGATTAGCTCCAGTAAGGCGAGGCTTTAACTCCAGAAAAACTTCTTTTAACTTTTCGAAATCTTTTATTTCAAAATCGGCCAGTCTTTCATCTTCAAAATCTAGATATAATGCTCGATCTTTATATTTCTTAAATAAATCATATAAGATATAAGTTTTACCGCTTCTCCTTACTCCATAGAGTATTATTACTTTATGGAGAGGGAGTCTTTTATTCTCAGAGACATCAAGGGAAGCAGAGAAATCTGGAAAAATAATTCCTTCTCTTTTTATAATTCCTTTCACTTGATTAAGAATAAACTCTTCATTGGATACGATAATTTCTTTTAGGAGTTCTTTATTTATCATAATTTGTATCCTTATAATTTTTATCCTTTTTATAGAACCATATTACACTATTTTTGTCCTTCTGACAAGGATGATTAATTTTAATCTGTTGATGAAATTAAATCAGTTGATGAAAAGCAAACTACAGATCTGCCAATCAAAAACAAATAAATAATCTACCAATTGTCGAGTAGATGAGCATCTCTTAACTTTAGGAACAAGTTTGTATTCCCTGTTTCTTCGTAAAAGGGCGATAATATGTTACAGCCTTCCCTCCGCAGGAGTTACCCTACATCAAAGGTACTATACTGTAATCCGACTCCCTATCGGTCATCTGGCCTCCTTGCTTTATTATCACTTGGATGGCCATACTCACTCATCTGGTAAGAACCGTTAGGGTCTCCCGAGTTGCCGTATCCTAACTGTGTGTAACATGCCAAGGTCTTAGACCCCGAGGAAGTCTTGATAATCTTACCATAACGATTACCAAAATATAGCTTTCTGCATCGGTCACCACATCAGCCTTCCTAACTTCATGGTGCTTTCGGGGCTCAATCCCTTCAG
>PFIP01000152.1 GCA_002782675.1 Candidatus Infernicultor aquiphilus | reverse complement strand
TTCTTGCATCTGGATGTCCGACCGACGAAACTTGCTCGCTGGAGAGGATGAGGATTGATAGGTTTATGCAGGAGATAGTAGTAGCTCAGAAAGAAGATTATCGGACAGAAGGAACTCTCTGGAATGAAGGTAGAGTTGGGAAAAATTGAATAGAGATAAAAAGGCAATAAAAAAGGGTAAGCTATAAAGAAAGTCATCTTTTTTAGCTTACTCTTTTTTTGTTTTTAATATTATTTATTATGGTGGAGTGTATTAGACGAGTTTCGCAACTTTTGTAAATAAAAGCCCTTCAGCAAAAGGCCAAAGGGCTTAAAAAGTCAAGGCTCCCCCTATTGGAAAGGTTCAAAACTTTTGGTATAAGTAATGAAACTAAAAAGATTTTTCCGCACTAATGTTATTACAATCAAAATCGCTCAGAATAATTTATATCTTAATAATCATCTAAATGATTAAATTCTGCATTTTCAATCCATGTCTCGGGCCTGGAAACAAATTCAACTAAGTTTTCCAATAGAAACATATGCTTTTTTTCTTCTCCTGCTAACTTTAAAAATACTTTCCTTTGCGATTCAATTTCAACCTTATCGCTCATTTCTATATAAAACTTATAACTCTTTTCTTCAATTTCCTGAGCTTTGCGGTAGAGATTTATCTGTGGTAAGTCAAAGTTAAATACTAGATTTTTTCCTTTAATTTTAATAAAGATATTATTAACCTTCTTTAATATATCCGTTTCTGCTAATTCTGCACTTGCCTTACTTTTCATCATTTGTTCGATAATATTATAATGTCTAACTTCTTCATCAGTTAACATTTTTAAAATGTTCTGGAGCCCTATATCCTCTGTTTGGTTAGCAAGTTCACGATAATAATTTTCACTATCTTTTTCCATCTTCATAGCATATTTATAAATATTCATTTACATACTGATATTAATATAAAGAATATATTTATATAAAGAATTCCTACTAAAATAAAAATCCCCAGATAAAAACAAGATTGTTGGGGGATTTTCCAAATTATAAAAGCTAATGGTTCTTAAATTATTTTAATTATAGACCTTTTATCTTCTTCAAATAATGGCTCTTTATTTTTAAATAGACTTGAAACAGTGAAACAGAAGATGGTTTCTGTTCTATTGCAAAAGAAGCCCGAAGGGTTTGGATGTAAGTCTTTTTTAACGTATTATATGACGGTTTCAAAATTATTTTCCATTAGGTCGTTTAATATGTCCATTTATTCTGTGCTTATCGTAAATATCAAAAACATCATTGCAGAACTCAACCATCTTATCATCATCGTTAGCGATAGACTGCTTATAGATCTTGATAAAATACCTTTTTCCTGCCTCACTCTGTGAGTAATTCTTCTTCATGAGATTATGTTCCATGCACAAAGTTTGTCCATTATCAATAGAGTTATCACCGCCTTTATCCTTAGGCTTAATATGGTCTGCACATATCTCGACCCCATCTTTACTGCCACGTCCACATACAACACATTTGTAGTTGTCACGCTTAAAAATCTCTTCTTTAATTTCTGGATGAAAATCAAATAGCTCAACTTTTTCAACCTGGTCAGGGTCATAACGATAAACACCCTTCTTGATCTTGATTAATTTTCCTTCTTGATGAAGTTTACGAATGGCTCTCCAGGGATCTCTTGGCGGCTCAGGATTTTCTTTAAGGTATTGCTCAGTAACCCAATCTACGATTGGTCCGTGTTTTAAGTCTTTCTTAGGATGTTTCTGAAAATACTCCATGATTAAGTCACTTATGCTTTTTGACATTATCTACTCCCTACTGTAACATCGAATTTGAGTTGATTTATCTGTCCTTCCGTTAAAAGTCGTCTCTTTGCTAATTCACAGTATTTCTTGTCAATGTCAACTCCTATACCTTCTCGTCCCGTTTGTAGACAAGCAAGTAATGTAGAGCCACTACCCAGAAATGGGTCAAGTATTGTATCACCAACAAAGCTAAAAAGTTTTATACATCTTCTTGGCAATTCAACAGGAAAAGGTGCTGGATGTCCAACCCTCTTTTTGCTCTCACCCATGAAATTCCAAACTCCATTTGTCCATTCCATAAACTCTTTTTTGGTTATATCTGATCTACGACTACCGCTTGTTTTTTTCCACTCCTTTTTGTAAAGAACAACAATTACCTCAACTGGTGCTATTACATATGGAGCAGCAGCAGAAAGCCAGGAACCCCAAGCAGTACGCCTTGAAATGTTTTGTTCATTCCATATAATTGTTGAATGATATTTGAACCCAACTTGCTTTGCGATGGTTGTAATGTCTGCACACATACTTTGCTGTCCACCTTTGTTTTTATCTAAGGGGATGTTTAAACAAAATCGCCCATCATCCTTAATAAATTCATAACATCTGGTTAACCATTCTTTGGTAAATGATAGATAATCATCATAAGACATAGTGTCGTCATGGGAATTATATTTTATATCCACATTGTATGGTGGAGATGTTACGATTAAATCAATAGAATCATCTTTAATGTTGTTGGTTTTTAAAATATCAGCATTGCATATCCATATTGAATCGGTATGAAAAAACAATTCATCAGTTTGAATAGCTATTGGCTTTGCAACATATGTTGCTTCAGCTTCCTTTATTATGAAATCAGTTTTTTTGTATCTGCTCGGATTCTGAGGTGCTTCAAAATTTTGGCTTTCCCTTAAATATTTCTCGATAGTTTTTCGACTAAAACGTCTTTGTCCACCAGGTGTTTTTGTTGAAGATATTAAACCTTGTTTTTCCATACGATAAATAGTGGCTGTACTTATCCCAAGATATTTAGCTGTTTCTTTAGTTGTATAATTGTTTTTTTCTTCCATAGGAATACCTCCAGTAAATTGTTAAAATACTTGTCAAGATATTACAACATTAATCAACATTTGTCAATATTTATTTTGAAAGTGTCATTTAAGAATCAAAAGTGCACTGTTTTTTAATGATTTAAAATTCAAAAGTGCACTACCGAAAAACAGTAAAAAGGTATAATTTAGAACTAAATCTTAAAAAGAAAAGAGGTTCTAAATTATGTCTAAACAATTACACAAAAACTTTACCGATGATCAGGTTAAATCACTTTTAGAAAAATATTCGAAAGGAGAAATCAAACTTAGTTATATCTTGCCAATACTTAGAATCAAAAGAAGGAGATTCTTTGAATTATTAGAAAGATATCGTAAAGATCCAGATAACTTTTCTATCCAGTATGAAAGGAATACTAGTAATTACAGAATCGACCAGGAAATTGAAGCAAATATTATCCAAGAACTAAAGATCGAAGAAGATTTAATCAAAGCAAAAGAAGTGCCGATTAAGTGGTATAACTACAGTTACATAAAAGATCTCTTAGAACAAAAATATAACCAGAAGGTATCTCTGCCTACCATCATCGACCGAGCCAAGAGAAATAATTTTTATTTTTTAAGGCCAAAGAGAAAAGCTCATGATAGAGAGGTAATAACTAATTACCCGGGAGAACTTATCCAACATGATTCTTCTCATCACCTGTTTGCCCCTTATGCTGACAGAAAATGGTATCTGATTACCTCACTTGATGATTACAGCAGGCTTATCCTATATGCTGTCCTGGTAGAAAGAGAGACCGCCTGGGAACATATCCT
>PFIP01000157.1 GCA_002782675.1 Candidatus Infernicultor aquiphilus | reverse complement strand
AATTTCTTTATAATCAACCTCTTGAAGCATTTCTTTGAGTAAGTTTCCTACATTTTCCTTTATCATTTATTTTTTACTCCTTACCATTAAGTTCATTTACTACTCTAAGTAAATGAACTTCTTCTCCATGACCTGATTCTGCAGCATATTCTAAGGCAGCCTGAATATTTTTGTTAGTAAATCGTGAATAATCCTGGAGAATTTTATCAATAGAAATATTATGGAAAAGTTTCCGTAATATTATTTCTACCGAAATTCTTGTTCCTTTTATGTGGATCTATCTGCAAAAACTTCATCAAAAAATATATCCTTGCTCAATTTTTTTTGCCATTCTCTATGTCGTTTTACGCTTTCAATCCTTTTACTTTTTGGTATAGTTATAAATCTAATGGCTTCTACTGGTCCCAATTCTTTTATAAGCACCTGCATCGCTTTTTTAATTACCGTCTCTCTGTTCATATATTTTGCAGTTCTCATCTTAATCCCTCTTTATTATAATTAGGTTTAGGATAATTGTCAAAATTAAGAATTACGAAGAGAAAAAGGAGAAATGTCATATAGTAAATGTTTTCACCCTTCCCCTCTTTTTTTATTAACCCTTTCTCTTCTAAGGATTTAAAAATACGAAGTAGGGTGCTCATTGGTTCCCGTTCCCCATTGTTCGATATATTTAATTAAACAGAAACTTTAGGATACTCTCATCTCTCTATCCTTTCGGTTCCTTTAATTTCTGCGTGTAATTGAAATATGTTCCTTTTGTATTAGCAAAAAGCAGAAATGGTTTTTTAAATTCTAAATTTTCTGATTCGCCTTGAGAAATTATCTTCTTTAAGTCCATTGATATTCACCTTTATATTGTTTATAGAAAGACGGGTCTATCCTACGTGGTGTTTTTAATTTTTGTAGGGGTCGAATTTATTCGACCCGTTTTCACTGCGGGTTCGATGAATCGAACCCCTACCTCATCCCCACTATATTTCATCTCGATTCTCACCTGTGGTGAATTTAGCCATACTCGCTTGGGCTTCTTCCAACATTTTCAACTTTTTTACCCTTCTTAAATTAATTCCCAGCTCTGAAGTAATAGGCTCAAGTAGTTTGAAAGCCTCTTCTTTTTTGACTAATATTTCTTGGGGCAGAATTTTCCTATTTTCAGCGAGTTTAAAGAAACTCCTTTGAAATTCGGATATGCATTCTGCAGGTTTTGCTAAATCATGGCTTAATATAAAACCTGAATATTGGTCTACCCATAAAGTTATATAAGGATAAAAAGGACTTTCTTCTTTTTCTTTAATTGGATTTAGATAGTAAAAGTAATCAACCTCCCAAACACCCTGGCGATAAGGGATTCTTCTCTTGATTTTTTCCAAACGAACTGTATCGATCGGTTCTACAATAATTTCTCCTTTTTGTAGGGGTAATGGCTCCATCCACATATCTCTCCAGGATAAACCTGTTTTATCCTTTTTGGGAACTCGAACTAAATAACGATTTTCCAACTTTCTTTATTACTTGAAAATCTTCTTTCTGTAAATATTTTCTGTCTTCGAATGAAGCCATAAGTATCCCACATCCAGTTCCAACACTCTTTTCTCTTAAATTCTATTGCGGCATCATATAGTTCTTTCCACTCTTGAATAGACGGTGGTTTATCGTTCATTTTTTTACTTCCTCCTTGTGTTTTCTCTATATTATAAGAAGAAAAAAGGGGAAAGGCAACTTTTTAAATCAAAAAGTAGTCAGTCCCCTTTTTGGAAGGGCGTATGCAATACGCCCCTACCGTATTCATCTTTGCTCATTTTAATGGTCGATTTACCTACTCGTTTGTAGGGTGGTCACCCAATCAGTCAATCTATTACCAATCTATCGATTAGATTTGAATTAATATCATATACTTCTATGATTAATTGATTATTACTAAGGAATAATTTGCAAAAATGATAGGCTTTAATAAACAATTGACTATAAGGACTTTTTCGGGCTTGGCCATAAAGAGGGGCTCCTCCCCCACCAGTAACGACGTAATAGATATTATGATATAAAGACCTTTCATAGTCATGGTCATGCCCGTTAAAAACTATATCTACACCATATTGTTCAAATAAAGGAATGATAGTCTGTCTAAGACCTTTTTCGTCTTCAGTGTGGTGACCGGTACTAAAGGGTGGATGATGAAAAATGGCTATCACAAATTTTATATTTTCTTTGATATTTTGTAAATCATCTTCCAGCCAAAGATATTGTTCTGAACCTATACTACAATCTGAATTACTATCCAATACTATAAAGTGAAGGTTATCTTTTTCTACCGAATACCATCGTTTATTATTGGGTAGAATAAAGTTAGCAAAATATAAAGGCGAATTGTTTTCGTGATTTCCCAAGGCAGGATAAAAATCGGCAATTTTAATTAAATCAGAAATTATCTCATTAAAGGTAGCCCATTGGTCAGGAATTAAACCATCTTCTACCAGATCGCCAGTATGGAAGACGATATTTGGTTTTGTTTTTATAATTTCATCAACCATCTTCTGATGAGTTTGATGGTCAGTTCTACTGTCTCCATAGATTACAATTGATTGAGAGACAGTTTGCTGATCTCCAATAGAAAAGCAAGATAATGGTAAAGAAATTAGTATTATGGTCAGCAAGATTAAGGTGATTAATTTTTTATGATTAAGTTTGCACATCTTAAAAATCCTTCCAATAGACAATTAGTCGACCAATCAAATTCAATTGACCAATTCTCCAATTAACCAATTTACCAATTGCTTCTCTTCTTTTTTCCAAGGTAATTATAAACAGTCTCTTTTGCTATACCTACGCTGGAGGCAAGTTCATCGATATTGAGTAGGTTCCCGGCTTGGTCCGCTAAAATTCTCAAAAAATATGGATTCCCGCGTGCGCGGGAATGACCTAAAGAGGAACAGGAATAACACATTAGAATAATAATCTTTTTTATTTATAAGAAAGTTGTTCATCAATAAGGCTAAGCAAATAGGCGAATTTATTTTTCTTATAATATTCTCTGCTATCATGGTCTAAAAGAGATCCTAAAGTTACATAGTAATCTCTTTTTTTAAATCCCTGGATAATTTCTTTAATCTTTTTTAATTCCTCATCATCTACTGCAAGATTAACTCCTCTTCTGGATAAAAATTCTATATCAAATACATCTCTTATTTCTTTTCGGTCCAAAGGAGCCTCTATCTTATTTTTCATCATCTGTCCTAAGGTAAAAGATTTAAGCAATACTTGCTGGTTAGAATATGGGGAGTAAGCAATTGTTTCCTGAAAATCTCTTGCTGTATCAAATCGCTCATGGCATATGCCTCTTAAAATATATTTTAAATTTTGAGGGATATCTCTTTAATATATCTTCGCAACTTTTTTTATCTATTTTTTCTAAATTTAGCGAACTGAGATCTAAATTATATTTTCCTAAATAGTTTAAATAAAGGGAATCGATAAAGGCTTTTTCAGGGGAGGCAATAAAAATATTGTTCTCTTTAGAAAAGCCAAAGTAAAAATCATTTTTGATTTTGCTATAATTAAATATAAATCCTTCAATATCTTTGGTAAAGGTACGGTATAAGGAGATAGATTCGATAAATTTCTGCTGAACCTGGGTAGTGTATTCATAAAATGAAAGAGCGGTCATCAAAGAGATATAAGATGGGACCTG
>PFIP01000115.1 GCA_002782675.1 Candidatus Infernicultor aquiphilus | reverse complement strand
AAAGAAGTTCTTTAATATCGCTGAGAGTAAGTTCCCCCATATGGGCTATCCTGAAGGTCTTCTCTTTCAGCTTTCCATATCCATTAGAAATCATAAAACCTCTTTCGCCTAAGGCTTTATTCAGGTCACCTATGTTAATCTCTCTGATATTCTTTACACAGGTTACGGTATTGGAGGCAAATTCTTCCTGAGCGAAGAGAGCAAATTTATCTTTAGCCCAAGCTCTTACAAAATTAGCCATCTCTATATGGCGGGCAAAGCGTTTTTCTAAACCCTCTTCGAATATCTTATCTAATTGATAATCAAGGGCAAACATATGGGATAGAGAAGGGGTAGAGGGATATTGATAATCTTTCTTTTGAATATACTCATATAGCTGTAAGAGATCGAAGTAAGTTCCTCTAAATTTAACTTTCCTGGCTGCTTCTAAGGCCTTTTCCGATATAGAGCAGAGAGAAAGTCCTGGGGGGAGGCCTAAACACTTCTGACTGGAAGTTAGGCAGATATCGATGCCTAACTTATCCACTTCTATCTTAGTTCCACCTAAAGAGCTAACCGCATCTACGCAGAATATTACTTTGGGATATTTTTTCATCACCTCAGCAATCTCTTCAACTGGATTCATTATTCCGCTGGAAGTCTCATTGTGGGTTATAGTAATCAGGTCATATTTACCGCTGGCTAAAACTTGATCTACTGATTCCGCAGTATTAGGTAATCCCCATTCCACTTCAAACTTATCAGCAGGGACATTGTTATCTCTAGCCATATCATACCATCGATTACCAAAGTTGCCACAAGAAAAGACAGCTGCTTTCTTCTGAGTACAGGAACGGATAGATCCTTCCATTAAGCCACTTCCCGAAGAGGTGGAGAGCAAAATTTCATTTTTAGTGGACATTAATTTTCTTAATTTATCACTGATACTTCTTTGCAAATTAGAGGCTTCTTTACCTCGATGTCCAATCATCGGAGTAGCCATCTTTTGCAAAACATCTTCAGTTACATGAGTAGGTCCTGGAATAAATAATTTTTTATACATTCTCTATCTAAATCCTCCTTATGTTTTATAATATTACTTTTTATATTACTGAAATAATGATTTTATCCTTTAATTTTTTATTAACTCCTATCTAATTAAAACCATATAAAAAAATTCCAGTAGTAATGAATATAATTTATAGATTACTACCTGGGACTGATTAAAATTTTTAAGTTCTTATAAAAAATCCTATTCTTCCCAATTAAGAAAAAATAACTTTTATTCAATACCCTAACTATATTTTCTATTTTCACTAAATAAAAAATTATATCATAAATTTAACAGATAATTTCATTTTGTCAAGTACTATTTAGCTAGAATTAATTTTAAAATTTTTCCGATCTATTTTTTATTCACTAAAAAAGGAAAAAAAGACTTTTCCCCCAGAAAAAGATAATCAATTTATTTTTTCTTTCCAAACAATCTTTCCAGAATCAATTTATAACCATCAGCACCATAATTTAAATATCTTTTTACTCTACTAATCGTAGCAGAACTTGCCCCAGTTTTATTAAAAATCTCTTCGTAGGTAGAACCAGTGTTTAACATCCGAGCCATTTCAAATCTTAAACTAAACTCTTTAATTTCATTAACCGTTGCCAAATCCTCAAAAAAACTGTAACATTCTTTTTCGTTTTTTAAAAGTAAGATGGCTTTAAATAATTGGTCAATAAACTCATCTCTCCAACGGGGATAACTTTCCATCTTTATCACCTCATTTTTAATTCTACTTTTTAAATTATTTTACTTCTACTATTTTCTTCTCTTTCTCAATTCTTTAAAGATATCCAAAGGAGTAATATCAAAACTTCCTAAGGCTACCAAAGTATGAAACCATAAATCGGCAACTTCACAGATGATCGATTTTCTTTCTTTATCTTTAAGAGCGATAATCACTTCTGCTGCTTCTTCACCGATCTTCTTAGGTAATAAATCACTACTACGAGCTAATAATTTACAGACATAAGAATCACTTTTATAATTTAACTTTCTATCTTGAATTATCTGATAAAGTTCATTAATAATTTCACTCTCTATTTCTATTTTACTGTCTTTACCTTTTTCTTCGGAATTTCTTAAACTTTTTAGTGATTTTTTTTCTAAAAAGGAAGAGGGTACAAATTCTATCTCCTTAAAAAAACAGGAATAGTTTCCGGTATGGCAGGCCACTCCTTTTTGCTCAACTAAAATTAATAAAGTATCACTATCACAATCTAATAGATACTTTTTGATAGTCTGGGTGTTTCCGGAATGCTCTCCTTTAAACCATAATTTTTTTCTACTCCTGCTGTAAAAACAAGTTTTCCCTTCAATTAAAGTCTTTTCTAAAGATTCTCTATTCATATAAGCTAACATTAAAACTTGTCTGGTTTTTTCATCTTGAATAATTACCGGAATTAGTCCTTCTGGATTAAATTTTATCTGATTTAAAATTTCATTTTTCTCGATCATCACTTTTCTCCCTCCTTAGATTTACTTTCACTCCTCTTTGCTTTAAATATGCTTTAACCTTAGAGATAGAATATTCTTTTTTATGAAATATGGAAGCAGCCAATGCAGCATCTGCTTTTCCTGCAACCAATACCTCGAATAAATCTTTTGGTTCTCCGGCACCGCCGGAGGCAATAATAGGAATATTGACATTCTCCGAAACTGTTCTGGTTAATTGAATATCATATCCTTCTTTGGTTCCGTCTTTATCCATACTGGTAAGTAATATCTCCCCTGCACCCAATTTTTCTACTTTTTTTGCCCAATCTGTTACTTTTAAATTGGTCCTGGTTCTCCCACCGTTAATCATCACTTCCCATTCAGAAAATCGCCTCACGGCATCAATGGCTACTACAATCGTTGAACTACCAAATTTTAAAGAAGCTTCCTGAATTAATCGAGGATTTAAAACAGCCATTGTATTAATGGATACCTTATCTGCTCCCGCTCTCAACATATGAAAGATATCTTCTAAATTCTTTATTCCCCCACCAACAGTAAAGGGAATAAAAACTTTCTCTGCCGTCTTTTTCACCAGTTCTATGATTATATTCCTCTTTTCCCAGGAAGCAGTAATATCCAAAAAAACCAGTTCATCTGCCTCTTCCTTTTCATAAAACGAAGCTAATTCAACCGGATCTCCGGCATCTATTAAATTAATAAACTTTATTCCTTTTACCACTCGACCTTTGTTTATATCCAGACATGGAATAATTCTCTTGGTAAGCACTTTCAATTCCTCTTTTCATCCTTTATTTTCCCTTGGGTTATTTTGATTGCCTCTTCTAGTAAAATACTTCCTTTATATAGAGCCTTACCAATAATCATTCCTTCCAAACCAATATTTTCAAATTTCTTTAATTTTTTAATATCCATTAAGGAAGCTATACCTCCGGAGGCAATAAGGGGAATATTAATCTTTTTTAATAATTCTTCTATATTTGTAATATTTGGTCCTTGAAGAGTTCCATCTCTCTGGATATCCGTGTAAATTATCCGTCTTGCTCCTAATTGTTCCATCTCTCTGGCAAAATCAAAAGCCTTTATCGGTGTAGTATTCTGCCAGCCTTCTATCGCCACATAGTCATATCTAGCATCTATGCCGGCAACTATTTTTTCTGGAAAT
>PFIP01000163.1 GCA_002782675.1 Candidatus Infernicultor aquiphilus | reverse complement strand
AGGAGGGGAGTGTGCGAATAAAAGAGCACCCTATTCTGGAATTTAGTCCAGGTAAAAAAGTTAAATTTACTTTAGACCGGATAGAAATGGAAGGTTATGAAGGAGAGCCTATTGCTTCTGCCTTGGTTGCTGCTGGAGTAAAAGTGTTGAGCAGAAGTATTAAGTATCACCGACCCCGGGGATTCTTTTGTGCGATAGGTAAGTGCTCCTCCTGTCTGATGAAAGTAAATGGCATTCCTAATGTAAGGACTTGTGTAACTAAATTAGAAGAAGGGATGAATATAGAGATCCAAAAAGGAAAAGGTGATTTCAATTGAAGAAGACTAATCTGGCTATAATTGGAGGAGGTCCAGCAGGATTATCAGCAGCAATTTGTGCTGCCTCTTCAGGAGCAAAAATAACCCTTATCGATGATAGTTTAGAATTAGGGGGGCAATTGATAAAACAAACCCATAAATTTTTTGGTTCTAAGAAACAATTTGCTGGGATTAGGGGCATAGAAATTGCTAAAAATTTACTACAAGAAATTAAAAAATATAAGAATATTGAACTAATTGGTAATGCCACGGTAACCGGATATTATGAAGATGGTATTCTAACTATTGTCCAGGGTAGTAATGGTGATATATTTATTAAATTACTACCGGATAGAATTATTGTAGCCACTGGAGCTTCGGAAAATATGTTGACTTTTGTGAATAATGATCTACCAGGAGTATATGGGGCGGGGGCAGTGCAAACCTTAATGAATCTTTATGGAGTAGTCCCGGGTAATAATGTCTTAATGGTAGGAGCAGGAAATATTGGTTTAATTGTTAGCTATCAACTCCTGCAAGCAGGTATTAAGGTGGAAGCAATCGTGGAAGCCCTTCCCAGGATAGGCGGATACCTGGTACATGCCTCCAAGATTAGACGTTTGGGAGTACCAATTTATACTTCCCATTCCTTAAAAGAGGTCTACGGTAATGATGGTGTAGAAAAAGCGGTAATTAGTGAAATTAATAAAGATTTTGAATTTATTCCGGGAACAGAAAAAGAACTTAAAGTAGACACTGTCTGTTTAGCAGTTGGCTTATCTCCGCTCTCTGATTTACTCTGGCAGGCCGGTTGTCAGATGAAATATATTGCTGAACTCGGCGGATATGTAGCTTTAAGAGATGATCATATGAAATCAAGTTTAGATAATATTTATATTGCCGGGGATGTAGCTGGTATTGAAGAAGCCAGTAGTGCTATGTTAGAGGGAAAAATTGCTGGGTTAAATGCGGCAGTGAGTTTAGGATATAGAGTTGATAATTTTTTAGAACTAAACAGAAACTTAAGAAAAGAGTTAGAAGAATTACGAGCTAATCCTTTAAGTGAAAAGGTAAAAATAGGCTTAGAAAAAGCTTTGCTTAAGAGGGAAGTGGATCAATAATGTTAGAAAAAACTGGTCTTCCCACCGATGATGATTTAAAAAAAGTAATTCCGGATAAAGAAAGATTAGCTAAAGGAGCAGTAGTTATCATAGAATGCTTTCAGAAGATACCTTGTGATCCTTGTGCTATATCGTGCCAGTTTGGAGCAATAAAACCATTTAAAGATATAAATGATTTACCTCAAGTCGATTTTAATAAATGTACTGGTTGCGGGATTTGTATTAGTGCTTGCCCAGGTTTGGCTATATTTGTAATAGATAATAACTATTCAGAAAATAAAGCCTTAATTAAGTTACCTTATGAAATGCTTCCTCTACCCGAAAAAGGGAAAGAGGTTTATGCTTTAGATAGAGCGGGAAAGATAGTGAGTAAAGCAAAAGTAGTAAGAGTCCAAAAGATTAAAAATAAGACCAATATAATTTCTATATCAGTTCACAAAAATATGGCTATGAAGGTTAGAAGTATAAAAGTGGAGGACAAAAAGAATGAAGGATGATACCATAATTTGCCGCTGTGAAGATGTCACCTGGGGAGAAATAAGACAAGCTTTAGAAAAAGGATATACTAGTCTCGATGAAATTAAAAGAATTACTCGAGCCGGAATGGGAAGATGTCAGGGTAATACTTGTCATCAGATTATCTTAAGAGAAATTGCTAAATTTTGTAATAAAAAAATAGAGGAGTTGTCCATATCTACTTTTAGGCCTCCTACTAAACCAATTAAATTAGGAACTCTGGCCGGTGATAATGATGATTAAAAAAGCAGATCTAGTTATTATTGGTGGAGGGGTAGTTGGTTGTAGCGTTGCTTATAATTTAGCTAAATTGGGAGCTAAAAATATAATATTATTGGAAAAAAATACTCTAGCCAGTGGTTCTACCGGTAGATGTGGAGCAGGGATTAGACAGCAATTTGGAACTAAGATGAATTGTATCCTGGCTCGGGAGAGTATTAAAATTTTTGAGAATTTAAGTCAAGAACTGGAATATGATATTGAACTTAATCAAGGTGGATATCTTATCTTGGCTTATACCGAAAAAGAGGTGAACCAGTTTAAGAAAAACGTAGCCTTAGAACAATCTTTAAATATTAAGGCCAGGTTCATAACGGTTGAGGAAGCGAAAGAGATTGTCCCTCCTCTAAATACAGAAGGTATATTAGCTGCCACCTTTTGTCCTACCGATGGTCATGCCAATCCTTTTAAAACCAATTTTGCTTATGCGGAAGCTGCAGAGAGGTTAGGGGTAAAGATATATACCTTTACTGAGGTAAAAGAGATTGAAACGGAAAACCATAAGATAGTTGCCGTTAATACAGATAAAGGAAAGTTGTTAACTCCTATGGTAGTAAATGCAGCTGGTGGATATTCGGGAATAATTGGGAAAATGGTAGGAGTTGATATCCCGGTCTATTCTCAGAGACATCAAATCCTAATTACTGAACCGATTGACCCTCTATTCAGACCGATGTTGATGTCTTTCTCTCGCAATTTTTACGGTCAGCAGACCCCTCATGGTAGTATAATAATGGGCTTTGGCGATCCTAATGAACGAAAAGATGGCGATATAGGATCGAGCTGGCAATTTGCTCAAGAAATGGCTCAAAAGATGACTGCGGTGCTGCCTTTATTAAAAGAAGTGAGTATGGTTAGACAATGGGCCGGATTATATAATATGAGCCCAGATGCTCAGCCAATCTTGGGTGAACACCCCCAAATTGAAGGTTTTTACATGGCTTTAGGGTTTAGTGGGCACGGATTTATGTTAGCTCCGATAACCAGTAAACTAATTGCAGAATTGATATTGAAGAGAAAGACGTCTCTCCCTATAGATAAGTTGGATATTGGAAGATTCGAACGGGGGGAATTAATTATTGAACCTTCAGTAGTATAAAAAAGTCAAATAAAAAAATAATAAATTAATTTTATAATTTTTCTTAATAAAAGAAGGATTTTTTAATTTTTTGTAGAAGCATATAAATAAGGATAAAATAAAATATTTTTACCAATAATAATCTAAAATTCAATTAAATGGATGAAGTATTTAGAAAGACTTATTTTATGGTTGTCCCCCAAAAAGTAAGCAAAATGGTAATGTAGGGGTCGGATTTATCCGACCCGGTATTCAGACTGTGTTATAATTAATTCTATTTAGCAATAATTTTTTGTAAATTAAAAAAAATTAAGATTTTTAAGGTTAATATAAAAATATAAAATATATTTACTCTAATTTTTACTCATATTATTCTATTTTACTTGAAATAAAGGGGTATTATCTCCT
>PFIP01000142.1:6047-30203 GCA_002782675.1 Candidatus Infernicultor aquiphilus | reverse complement strand
AAAATATTACAGTTTCTATGAGGAGTAAAGAAGAGGCTCATGATTATCGCTATTTCCCCGAACCAGATCTACTACCCCTTCAGGTAGATTTAAAGATGATAGAAGAAACCAGGAAAAATCTTCCCGAGCTTCCTGAAGAAAGAAAAAACCGTTTTATTAAAGATTATCAAATTCCTGAATATGATGCCGAAATATTAACTTCGAGTAAAGCATTGGGCGATTATTATGAGAAAACTACTTCTCTATATTCTAATAGCAAGATTTTAAGTAATTGGATTATGGGTGAATTAATACGTTATTTAAATGAGGATAAAGTAGAGGTAGAAGATTCTCCTATTTCACCTGATAACTTAGTAGAAATGTTGAAACTAATAGATAAGGGAGTAATTAGTAGTAAGATGGCTAAAGAAGTCTTCGAAAAAATGTTTAAGACTGCTAAAGGTGCTTCTCAGATTGTTAAAGAGAGTGGAATTATTCAGATTACCGATGAAAATGAATTAATAGAGATAGTAGATAGGGTAATCAACGAAAATCCTAAATCAATAGAGGATTTTAACCAGGGGAAAGAGAAAGCCCTCCACTATTTAGTGGGACAGGTAATGCGTTACACTGACTGTAGGGCTAAACCAGACTTTGTATTTAATGCCTTAAAACAAAGAATAAAGAAATAGGTTAAAAATAAATGGGGTCAAATCTTTATTCTTGACAAATAATTTAATTAACTATCAAAAATAAAGATTTGACCCAGGTAATTCCATTTAAGTAAAAATATTGAATCTTTATTTCACATTTTTCCTGAACGGAGAATCATAATTACTAAGCCCAAACCCAATATAGCTGCAATTAAAAAACCAAAAACTCCAATAACTGGAAATCCCATAAAATGAGGACCTTTATCGGTCTGCATAATTAAAGAAGAACCAACAATAATAGCAGCCAGAATTAGACTATAAGATAATCTGTTTATAGATCGATCTAAAGCAGTGATTAAATTTTCTAAACCTCGATGTTGAAATTCTAATTTAAAGACACCTTCTTCCATCTTTTTTAAGGTCTTACTTAATTGTCGGGGTATTAAAATTATCAAATTATAAAGTTCAGTTAATTCGTTTAATAATTTTAATATAAGACGTTGAGGGCTTTTTCTCTCTAGAATAAGATCTTGGGCATAGGGTTTGGCTACTTCAGCAAGATTAAAATCTGGGTCAAGTTCTAATCCAATACCTTCAATGTTAAGGAGTGATTTACCAAGTAAAGCAAATTCAACAGGCATCCTTATATGGTACTTTATGGCAATATTCACTAACTGATTAATCAGTTCCCCTAATTTAATTTCCTTTAATGATTTATCATAATATTGATCTAACATTTCTTTAATATCTATCTTTAAAGAACGGGTATCAATTTCTTGGGAAGTAATTCCTAAGTTTAGCATCTCGTTGATAATTTTATCAGGTTTGCGCTCTAATATGGCTATAAATAAATCTACTCCCTTTTCTTTGATCTCTTCATCCAGTCTTCCCATCATCCCAAAATCCATAAACCCGATAATTTCATCTTTCATAACTAACATATTCCCAGGATGAGGGTCAGCATGGAAAAATCCATCGATTAATATTTGTTTCATGAAAGCTTTAGCTCCATTTTCAGCTATCTTCTTTCTATCATATCCTGCTTTATCCAATTCTTCGATACTATTTATCTTTATTCCCTGGATAAGTTCCATAGTTAAGATACGTTTACTACTGAATTTCCAGTATATTTTTGGGGTATAAATTGTTTCATCATCTTCAAAATTTTTTCTAAATCTTTCTGCATTCCTTCCCTCGGTTCCATAATCCAGCTCAAGTCTAATTGCTTTAGCAAATTCCTCAACTATTCCCACCGGATCATATAGTCTGCTAGCTGGAATATGTTTTTCGGTAAGGCGGGCTATATGAAATAAGATATCCAAATCTGTTTCAATTGTTTTTTCAATATCCGGGCCTTGAACCTTCACTACTGCCTTATCCCCATCTTCTAATATAGCTTGGTGAACTTGACCTAAAGAGGCAGCAGCGAAAGCCTTCTGCTCGAATGATTTAAATATTTTTGAAATATCAGCTCCCAGTTCTCTTTTTATTATTTGTTCAACCTGGTCATAGGCAAAGGGAGGAACTTTATCTTGGAGCTTTTGTAATTCTTCAATATAATCTGGAGGAATTAAATCGGGTCTGGTGCTTAAAATCTGACCTAATTTAACAAAGGTGGGACCTAATTCTTCAAGGGCAAGACGGACTTTTATCGGAAGGGGCAATTGGGCTATTTTAGAAGGTTTTAGTTTAAGAATTTTTCCGCCCTTAGAAATCAGGTTAGTTAATCCCAACTGTTTTACAAAATAATCGAATCCGTATTTGATTAAAATATTAACTATTTGTCGAAACCGGTTAAGATTTTTATATCTTCTTTTTAATTTTGTAAAACCCATATTTTTCCATCCTTTTTATTTTAGCTTTTCTTTTATTACTTCTTTAATCAGAGGAATTTTAGCTAAAGCGGCATCTATGCCTCCTTTGATAGTTATCTCGACTTTATCAAATTCAAAAAGAGAGATGCCATCAATCCCAAAGGGGATGATTACCACATCTGCCTTAGACAGACCTCGAGAAGTGATTTCTTTTTCCATAATATCCACAGATTTACTAATTACTTCGATAATATGCGGGCCTTTCAATTTCTTTTTAACCCCTTTTATCATTTTACCCAAAGAGGTTACCTCTTTTTCTACCAAAGAAGTAATTTTTTCTACTGTTTTGAATTTGGGAATTTCTTTTATATTTATCTTAAAAGTGAAGGTGTTTTCCACTTCTTTTAAATCACCGGTTTCTTCATTTAGTATCATAATTATCGGTTTGGGGGTTTTTTCAGTAAGATTGACCGCAATAATAATATCAGCTCCCATCTTTTGCACCACATCCACCGGGACCGGGTCTACTAACTCTCCATCTACCAGGGAATAATCTTGATACTTTACCGGAGTAAATATTCCCGGGATAGATATACTGGCTCTAACTGCCCTTATTACACTCCCCTGATTTAAAATTACTTTCGCTCCGGTCTTTATATCAGTGGCAACAGTAGCATATACTGAGCCCACTACGGCGCCAATACTCGTGCCTGCAATCATATCGATAGGAATGTGATAGGCTTCCAGGGCTTGAATTACCCCGATATGAGCCATTCCTCGGGCTGAGCCGCTCCCCAAAGCTAAGCCAAATTTTAATCCCTTCTCTTTACATTTGGCTAATAAATTATCTAACTCTGGATCTTTTTCTATCTCAAAATTTTTCATTTATTTATCTAACCCCAATCTCTTACTATTATATAACTATATTTCGCCATTTAAATCAAAAAACCCTTTTTATTGAAAATATTTTTGTACAAATTTATCAAAATATATTTCCCTTCTCTGTGGGAGAGGGGGTAATGGGAGGAGATTTTTTTGATTGGTGATAAAAATGATAGATTCCCGCTTTCGCGGGAATGACATAAGAGGAAGCGGGAATGACAGATAAGAAAACAGAAATGACAGAAATAATATCAGCAGCAGGGAAAAAATTCCACCAGGGTCTTGACAAATATAACGCAGTGTGTTATATATGTATTGTAACGCAGTGTGTTAATTATTTTAAGGGAGGAGATGTTATATGGAAGAATATATTATTAAAAAATATTCGAATCGCAAGCTATATGATACGAAAGAGAAAAAGTATGTTAACCTTTCTGAAATTTCCAGATTAATTCGGGAGGGGGCGGAGGTAAAAGTAATTGACAATGAAACTAAAGAAGATATAACTTCTTTGATATTGGCTCAAATTATTGTGGAGCAGGAAAAGACTAAAAAAATAATGCTTCCTTCAATTCTTTCTCCTTTAAAGATTTTAATAAAGAAAGGGGGTGAAGATATGTTAAATTTAAGCAAAAAAATGTTTCTTGCTGGCATAGGCACGCTTTCTCTTACCAAAGAAAAAGCCATTAAGATAGCTGATGATCTAATCAAGAGAGGCGAATTAAGCCAGAGTGAAAGCAAAGAGTTTGTAGTTAATCTTTTAGATAAGGCAGAAAAAGAAAAAGATAAATTATTGGAAAAAATAAAGCCTGATATTGAGAAGAGCATAGAGAAGATGAATTTTGCCTCTAAAAAATGTGTAGATGATTTAGAAAAAAAGATTGATGAACTGGGAAATAAAATTGATCAATTGTCCAAGAAAATTAAGTAAAAAGATTAGAATCGTTTGAGGGTTAATATTTTGTTATATATTATTATAAAAAGTTTTAGTTTGATTATTTTTAAATTGATTTTCAGGCTTAAAATAATTGGTAGAGAAAATATACCGAAGACTGGTCCTTTTGTTATTGTGGCAAACCATTCAAGTTTATTAGATGGATTTGTCCTTGTATCATCTGTTAAACCTAAAATAACCTTTATGTCTGCTGCCTATCTTTTTAAAATGCCTTTTGTGGGTAATATTCTACGAGGGGTTGGGGCTATTCCTGTTCAAGGCAAAGGCAATGATATTAAACTTATAAAAAATGCTATGAAAGTCTTACAGGCAGGTGGCGTTTTGGGTATTTTTCCGGAAGGAAGAATTACTAACGAAAAAGATGATTTCTCAGCCAAAGCTGGAGCTGCATATCTTGCAGTAAAGGCAGATGTCCCAATTATTCCTATGGCAATCAAGGGAGCTGGTAAGGCATTACCAGTCGGAGCAAAATTCCCTAAATTAAATAGAATTAAGGTAAAGATTGGAAAGCTAATTTCTGGTTCAAAAAAAATTAAATTAAATAAAAAAATTCTTGAAGACACGGTAAATTCTTATATGAAAGAAATATATTAAAGGAGAAAAAACTTGCAGAATACTAAAGCGATCAAAATCGGACTTGTTCTAGGGAGCGGGGGAGCTCGTGGATACGCTCATTTAGGAGTACTTAAGATTTTACAAGAAGCAGAGATACATATAGATCTTGTTGTAGGAACAAGTTTTGGAGCTATCGTTGGTGCTGCATATGCTGCAGGAGGTAATATTTTTGAATTAGAAAAAATTGCTCTTGGGACTGGATGGATAAAATTATTAAAGATGATAGATATTGCTCCTCCTAAAGGGATATTTGCAGGCAATAAACTGGAGAGATTCTTTTCAGTACTTACCCAGCAAAAACATTTCTCTGAATTAACAGTTCCTTTAACTGTAGTCGCTACTGATATTAAAACAGGAGAGGAAGTCCTTATAAATAAAGGATCAGTGTCCAAGGCAATATTAGCCAGTTCCGCATTTCCTGGTATTTTTGCACCGGTAGAGATAGGTAATCGATGGCTGGTTGATGGCGGTCTGGTTAATCCTCTGCCCATTCAAACGGCTTTTGCTATGGGTGCTGATTCAGTAATTGCTATTGATGTTAGCTCCTCAATTGATAATATTAATTACTTAATAACCTTAAAGCGATATTCCCAGAATTTATTGCAAAATATTGGTCAGATACCTTATGTAAATAGCGTTGTTTCTCCTGGTGGAATTTCTAATAAGTTTCAACGTATAATTCCCGCGGCTTTTAATATTGTAGTAAATGCGCTTAAAGTTGTAGAAAATAATCATGATAAAACAGTTTTTGTTCCTGATGATAGTAATGTAATTTTCATTAGACCAAGAGTTGAAAATATTCACTGGCGTGATTTTCATCATGCACAAAGATGTATCGAATTAGGTGCTGAAGCCGTTAATTCTTCTGTTTTAAATGATATCAAGAACCTATCGCTTAATTATAAGACACTCGATTTGTGTAGTCGGCAGGTTTAAAAATAAATTGAGTTGCACAGTAGTGATTTTAAAAGCAAATAAACATAAAAAATAAAATTTTTAGGAGGTTCATAAATGGTTAATCTTAATTTTGCGAAAAAGTATGTGGGAGAAAAAATACTTCAAGAAACTTTAAATTATTTGGTGAAAAATCCAGAACAAAATATTCCTAAACTCGCCGCACTTTTAAAAAAAATAGCAGTTAATAAAAATCACAAAAAGATAATAGAAGCGATTCTGCAATCATATAATCAAAATCTTAATACAAGAAAATATATAAATCGAGTTTTGACTGAAATCAATCCTTATGTTAGGCAGAAAATGGTGACCAATTTTGTTATAAATAACTGGCTTATTGGTGTTCCTCAAAAAAAGAAAAAGATAGAAGAATTAGGGGTGAATATTCCGTTTACTATTTTGATTGATCCGACCAGTGCCTGTAACCTTCGTTGTGAAGGATGCTGGGCAGGTGCTCAAATGAAACATGATACTTTATCATATGAGCTTTTAGATAGAATATTAACCGAAGCCAAAGAGCTGGGGATATACTGGATTGTAATGTCGGGGGGAGAGCCATTTGCCTATCCCCATTTATTTGAAATTGCTGAAAAACATAACGATATGGCCTTCATGCTTTACACCAATGGTACCTTTATTAATAATGAAGTTGCCGGTAAGATTGTCGAGTTAGGAAATATTACCCCGGCCATTAGTCTGGAGGGATGGAAAGAACAAACCGATGCCCGGCGTGGAGAAAGTGTATTTGATAAAATTGTAAGTGCTATGGATAGGCTTCATAGTCGTGGTGTTTTATTTGGTGTGTCTCTTACCATAACCAGGGAAAATTACAAAGAAGTAACTAGTGATAATTTTATTGAGTTCTTGATTAATAAAGGGGCAATTTACGGATGGTCATTCCATTATATTCCTATTGGAAGAAATCCGAATACTGATCTAATGTTAAAACCCGATCAGAGAGCGTATTTAATTGAACGAGTGAATCATCTCAGGACACACAATCCATTGATGTTAATGGATTTCTGGAATGATGGGGAATATACTCAGGGTTGTATAGCTGGAGGACGAAGTTATTTCCATATTACACCGAGTGGGAAGGTTACCCCATGTGCGTTTGCCCAATTTACTTGCGATAATATCAAAGAGAAAAGCTTACTCGATGTGCTTAAATCACCTTTATTTACTGCATACCAAAAGAGACAGCCTTTCTGTGAAAATCATTTAAGGCCCTGTCCTATTATTGATAATCCCGATGCTTTAAAAGAGATTGTAGAGGAGAGCGGTGCACATCCGCTATATCCTGGAGCTGATGCAATAATTTCAGAAGATACTAATGTCTTCTTAAACAAAAAAGCTGCTCAATGGGCTAAAGTTTCCGATCCTATCTGGGATAAGAAAGTAAAAAAATCAGAAGCAATTAAATAAATTAACTATTCATTGAGCATGAGAAACTTTATTTTTATAAATGGAGAACTATTGAAGGAAGATAACATGGTTTATTCAAAAATAATTGGTACAGGTGCTTATGTCCCCGCAAGAATTGTAAAAAATGACGAGCTTTCAAAAATAGTAGAGACTAACGATGAGTGGATTACCTCCCGAACAGGTATAAAAGAAAGAAGAATCTCCTCCGGAGAAAAGACATATCAGATGGCCGCAAAAGCGGCAAAAGAAGCAATTGAAAATGCTGGTATAGAAAAAGAAGAGATCGACATGATTGTAGTAGCTACCATAACCCCCGATTTTTTTATGCCTTCAACTGCTAATCTTGTCCAGGCAGAATTAGGATTAAAGGATATTCCCAGCTTTGATATAGTAGCAGGTTGCACCGGTTTTGTTTATGGGTTACAGATAGCTGATCAATTTATTAAATCAAAACAAAGCAAGACAATTCTGGTAATAGGGGTAGAAGTTTTATCAAAGGTCACTAATTGGTTTGATCGGAATACTTGCGTACTTTTTGGAGATGGCGCCGGGGCAGTAATTTTAAAGAGTTCCAACCAAGAGGGTATTATCTGTACTTATACTGGTTCTCAAGGAGATTTGCAGGAACTTCTTACCCTCCCAGCAGTTCCCCTAAAAAATCCTTTTTTGCATATTCCAAATAATAATGGAAGACCCAGCAATATATCTATGAATGGAAAAGAAATATTTCAATTTGCTACCAGAATAATGATAAAAAGCATTTCCCAGGTCCTAAATAAGTCTAATCTTTCTATAAGCGATATTGATTATATTATTCCCCATCAAGCTAATATTCGCATTATTGATTATGTAGCCCGGAAACTAAAGATTGAACGAGAAAAATCCATTATTAATTTAGACCGTTTTGGAAATACTTCTTCTGCCAGTATCCCACTTGCTCTAAATGAAGCTCATAAGGAAAAAACATTTTGCCCAGGGGATCGAATTATAATGGTTGCTTTTGGTGGTGGATTAACCTGGGGAGCCGCATTATTAAACTGGACAATATAAGGAGATACGTTAATGTTTAAGTCTATAATGCAACAGAGGACGGGCCTTGATTTGATACTATAATCTCAGAAGATACTATGTCTTCTTAAACAAAAAAGCTGCTCAATGGGCTAAAGTTTCCGATCCTATCTGGGATAAGAAAGTAAAAAAATCAGAAGCAATTAAATAAATTAGAAAATGTTTTACATTTAATTCTTGAATACATACTTTCAATTAAATTCTATAGTAGGATTCGGTAAATATAACTCAGGTATTATAATTAAAAATTTAGCAAGAATAGAAAGATAGAATCTTTTAGTGAAAATAAAAGAAAATAGTAAGGCAGTAAAGGAGCAAAATTATTTTGACAAGTTTATGGGACTCTTTAGGCGATATTTTCGCCAACATAATAGTATTTTTATATAGCTTTACCCAGAATTATGGTATTGCTATCATTTTGATGACCGTCCTTATCAGGATAATCCTATATCCCTTAATGCAAAAACAGATGGTTTCTATGAGGGAGATGCAGAAGATCCAGCCCTTAATGAAGACGGTTCAAGAGAAATATAAGAACGATAAGGAAAGATTAAATAAAGAATTAATGGCTTTATACAAGGAACATAAGGTTAATCCCATGAGCGGTTGTTTGCCCTTGATAATTCAAATGCCCATATTAATTTTACTCTTTCAGGTTTTAAGGAAATTTGAATATTTAGATAGTGCTGGTAAAATAGCCGGGGGGTTTTTATGGATACCCAGGCAAGTTCAAATTATAGTTGAGGGAGTACCCAAAATCGTTGCAGGCTTAGCTGCACCCGACCAATTAATTCAATTGCCAGGCAGTGGAATTTTTGGAATACAATACCTTGGCATATTGCCCTTTCTAGTAGCCGGTTCAATGTATATTCAACAAAAGATGACCTCCACTGACAGTAGCACAGGTAAAGACGGAGTTTCTGCTCAACAGACCCAGAAGATGATGACCATCATGATGCCCCTAATGATTGGCTTTATGAGTTTCAGCCTGCCTTCTGGTTTGTCCCTGTACTGGTTTACTTCTACCCTTTTAGGGGTAGGTCAGCAGTATCTAACTAACAAGAAAATGCCTACAATAGACGAAATGCCAAAAGAAGTTGTTCCAGGTAAAAAAAAGAAACTAGCCAATAAGAAACCGGAAAAGATGGTGGCTCTTAAAGAAGAACCCTGGATCCCGGGATATGAAGGAGCAGACGGAGGAAACCCCTCCGGAGGCAAGATAAAAACCAAAAAATATAAAAAAGGCAAAAGAAGATAAATTAGTCGTTAGAAAAGTAAATGGGGTCGAGTCTTAACATCAAAAACCACCAGATGTAGGGGGAGAAGATCCTTTGGAACAAAAATGGAAAAATCAACTTCAGGAAATACAAAAGAACAGATTAGATAGAGTGGAAAAAGAAAGACAAGTCCGTTTGCTAACCGAGAAGGAATATAAAAATATATCAAAGCAATTTTGGCCCCGAATTGCTAAAGTATGTAGAGAATTTGCTCTAGCTACAGGTTGCGACTATTCAGAAGATACTTGGACCCTTCTAAATACAAGAGAATTTTATGTGTCAGAGGAAATTAGACCAATAGATATGTACAAAAAGAACATTTTTTATAGATATCCCCTTCTTTATGTCTGGGGTCTTAAATGGATACACAAAAACAACTTTGCCAAGCGATATTGCTACATGGCAAGCTTTGTTAGAAAAAACGATTTGGTTCTTGAGCCAGGTTGCGGTCCCGCAACTTTAGCCGATTTTTTACTCAACAACTGCGTTTACCGAGGGTTTGATACCAATAAAGATTTTATTGATTATGCCCTCAAAAAACATTCGGGTGTTTATTTAGGCAATGTCCTTGACGTAAAAAATTATTGTCAGGCAGATGTAGTAATTGCTTGTGATATTCTTCACCATTTAAAGCCAACCGACAGAAAAAGATTTATTAAAAACTGTTTTTCCTCAGCTAAAAAATTGTTTATTATCTGCGAACCAGGAAAGACAAGAAAGGCAGTTGACGGCATTTTTTACTCTTTAAGAAAACGGCTGGCAGAATGGAGTGAAAAAGATGGCACTAATGATTTTAAGGTTGAATATTTTTTAACTCGTGGTCAACTCCTTAATCAAATTGAGTATGGCTTTGACATCATCTCTTCATCGGTTGAAAGAGAAACAAGAGACTTTGGCGAAGATATTATAGCCGTATTTTTCAAAGATAAAAATTCTCACCAAAGATTAAAGAAGCAAAAATTTGTTTCTGCCATAGTTCCAGTTTTTAATGAAGAAAAAACCGTTGCTAAAGTTGTCAAAACTTTAGTAAAAAGCAGTCTGGTAAACGAGGTTATTTGTATTAACGATGGCTCAAAAGATAAAAGTCCAGCTATTTTAAAAAAGTTTGGGGATAAAATTACACTTATTGATTTAAAGAAAAATCAGGGGAAAGGTTCCGCTTTAGCTGAGGGAATAAAAAAGGCCAAAAGTGAAATAATTGCTTTTATAGACGCTGATTTAACCACTCTTTCAGATAATCATATAAAAACTCTTCTCGAGCCTATTTTAGACGGTAAAGTGAGGGCTGTTTTAGGATATCCATCAAATAGGCGGTATATGCCTAACGTTTTTTCAAACTTAACAGGTGAAAGGGCGTATTACAAAAAAGACTTAGCCCCTCATCTTGCAAAAATGGCCAAAACTCGATTTGGAGTGGAGATTTTTTTAAACGGTCTTTTTGAAAAAGATGAGACAAAAAAAGTTCCTCTGAAACAATTAAAAGGTCTTTATAAACACGAGAAGCGCAATTCAGTAAATGCCTTCAGGGAATATCTCAACGAAGCGGTAGAAATCGCCCAGGAAATTGGAAGAAGGGAAGGTTTACTTCCAGAAGATTATCAAGCTATTACCCGAATTTCCAAGGTAGTAAATCTTAAAGAATTAAAAATTAGAGTAAAAGAGATAACAAAAAAAATTTAAGATGGTTTTTAGAAAAGTATATCTTAAACCAAATAAAAGTCGTCCGACGCTGGTGGGCTTAGGTATTATACCTAATTTCACCGCCCGAGGTTACCCCATAATCTATTTATATTTTGTCAAGTGTAGGCCTAACCCCTATTTTGTTTAATAAATATTTTTATTATATTTCTTTTTTTAATCTTTCAATTACTTCTCTAAACTCTTTAACATATTTTTCTTCATGTTTAGCAATAAAATTCTTCCATTGAACATTTTCCTGTAAAGCTTCTTCAACACTTAATTGCGTAATAATTAATTTATTGCCTTGTTTTGCTGTTTTTAATCTTGCTTGAGGATTTTTTTTAATTTCTTTCTTTAAAATATTTTCAGTCTCTTCTTTTTTCTTCCGATACTCTTTTTTTAAGAGGTTAATTTCATTTAAAGTCGATTCGATGGTTGAGGTATTTTGGCCCTCTTTTAATGTCTCGATAGCTAAAATAGCATCTTTTCTCATTTGATATTCATATTGAGTGTTATTAAAATTTAAAGAATTTATTAAAATTAATTGAGCTTCTCTTAATATAAAAGGTTTATTTCCTTTTAACTTTTGCCATAAATCAATAGAACTAAGACTTCCTTTATAATATTTAGCAAGCAAAGATTTAATCTTTCCCTCAGCTTTTATTTTTTCTTTTTCTTCTGGATTTAATATATTAATTTCATTAGCTTTTTCAAGAGCAATTTCTAAAGCAGTTTTTATTCTTGTCATTTTATTACCTTCTCCTAAAGAGACCGAAGAACCTATCTTGATATTGTTCAAATACTCCCCAGTTATCCAATTCTTCTTTTAATTTAATAGGCTTTGATTCACCTTTTTCTACTAATTTAAATAATTTCTCTATTTCTTCTCGAGCAGTTAATGGAATGCCATATCTATCTTTAGCAATAATAGCTTGACCTATTTGGTTTATGCCTACAAATCCCTTTTTTTTAAAATCAGGTATCTGAGCCAAATAAACACTTCTAACCATCATATCTAAAATAAATTTGGATAGCGATACATCCCATAGGCCAGCTACACCTTTAATAATAGCACAAAGAGAATCTCTTTTTTTATCTATCTCTTTATTAATATTTTCTGCTACAGTTAACCAAGGGCTAGAAACAAAATTCATTTCATCAAGCTCTTTATTAACCTTAAATTTGTAAAGAATTCCGGCTAAGTCTGGATATTGACTGGCTAAGTCTTCAAAGGCGTTTTTAGCTTCACGGCTAAATCCTTCTATTCTAAACATGTAATTAGGAGTAAGCAATTTTGGCTGGAACCAACTAACTTTTCCTTCCCTAACCACAGTCTCTAAATCATTCTTGGTAAATTCAGAATATACTGGTTCAGTTAAAACATAATAGTGGATTACTGAAGAACCAAAAGTTGAAATTAGTTGTTCAGGCCTTCTTAAAATTTCGGTGTGTTCAAAGGCATACTGTATTCTTTCATCCATCTTAAATAATCTTTTTGGCTCCTTTTTATTTTGTCTCGTATTGCGTATCGCATTAGAAATAAAATTGGTTATAATTATTTTGTAGGGGCTCGATGCATCGAGCCCGCATACCGGGTCGGATAAATCCGACCCCTACCTTACCATTCCCCGATCAGGTCGAGGACAGGTTTGTTTACTTTTTGGGTTACAATCATATATAATATTACCGATATTATTTATTATTTTACTACAAAAAATATAATTTTACCATAGGAAGGGGCTAATTATGTCCAAAGTATTAATGAGAGTAGACGGTTCCTGTTATCCTAATCCGGGGAATATGGCTATAGGAATAGTCATATACCAGGATGGAGAGTTGGTAAAGAAGATAAGCGAAGCGATCGGTTACGGTACTAATAATATTGCCGAATATAAAGCTTTGATTAGAGGATTAGAAGAAATTAAAAAAATAAATCCAGAGAGAGCAGATATCTATTGTGATAGTCAATTAGTAGTCAATCAATTAAATAAAAAATTTAAAGTTAGGGATAAAGGCATAATTCTTTTATTTAATCGAGTTGAAGAAATTAGACAGACTATTCCTTCTAAGCTAAATTTTATTTGGGAAAGAAGAAACCATAATTCTATAGCTGATGATTTAGCTAAAAGAGCGTTATTAGAAGAGGAAGCAATAAAAAGAGAAAAAGCGGCCAAAGATTTAAAAGTAGAAAGAAAAGTTGATTATTTTGTAGTAAGTGGTTCGAAATCAAAAAAATCTTATAGAGTGGATGTAAATATCCCCCAGTGTGAGTGTTCAGATTTTATAAAAAGATCTCGAAAAATAAAACTTGAGTGTAAGCATATCATGGCAGTCCGTAATTTTTTACAAGAAGAGAAAGAAAGAAGTTGTTTGAAGAAAAGAGCGAAAATGAAGGTTTTGGTATTGAGTAAGATGGTAAAACCCCAAATATGGAAAGAGAATTTTAATAAATTAAATAAGAAAGCCAAATTTGATCTGGAGTTCATTATTCCTAAAGCAGATGAAAGAGAAGAAATTAAAAGATATCTTCCAGAAGCAGAAGTAATAATAGGAGGATCTTTTAGTAAAGAAGATCTTGACCAAGCTAAGAAATTAAAATTATTTCAAATTCCTTTTACCGGAGTAGATCAATTAGATTTAAGTTTATATAAGAATCGGAAAGATATTTTTATTTGTAACGTTCACACTAACAGAACTGCAGTTGCCGAACATGCCTTTGCCCTTATACTGGCTTTAGCTAAAAATATTGTTACCAATGATAGAGATTTAAGATTGGGTAGATGGCATGGTTTTTCTAGTAAAGAACCTACCATTCAGCTGCAAGGAAAAAGTTTAGGGATAATAGGTTTAGGTTCGATTGGTTGGGAGATTGCCAAAATAGGGTATGCCTTAGGTATGAAGATATTTGCCTTAAAAAGAGAAATAAAAGAAAAGGATTTAGAAAAGAAGAAAATATTGGAATTTCTGGGAGCGAATAAAGATTTAGAAAAAGTGATTAAAGAATCAGATTTTATTGTTATAGCTGTTCCCCTTACAGAGAAAACTAAGGGGTTGATTGGAAAAAAAGAATTAAAGTTAATGCAGGGAAAATATCTGGTTAATATTTCTCGCGGAGCAGTAATAGATGAAGAAGCTTTGTTTAAATCTTTAGAAGAACATTATCTTTCTGGGGCAGCTATAGATACCTGGTATCAGTATCCCACCAATGAACAAAAAGAAATATTACCTAGCCAGTATAATTTTCATAAATTAGAGAACGTAGTGATGAGCCCTCATACAGCAGGATATTCCGATAGAGCTTTAGAGGAAAATATAAAATCTGTTTTTGATAATATAGTGAGGATTTACTATGGGGAAGAACCTGAAAATCAGATAGCTCCCGAATTAGAATACTAATAATATATAAAACTTTTTGGCGTAATCTATAGTTTTTAATGTAAGGGGCGGATTTATCCGCCCCTTATTGTTTTTATAATTTTTTTTGGGCGTATGCAATACGCCCCTACTTCTTTCCTAACTATTCACTATTCACTAACGACTATTCACTATTTTAGGGTCTATTTAAATATTTCAAAAATTCAGAATCAGTAGAAAGTAAGACAGTAGTTTTTTCTTTAAAAGTTTTTCTATAAGCTTCTAAAGTTCTATAAAATTTATAGAATTCCGGATCTTGATTGAAACTTTCGGCATAGATTTTAACAGACTCTGCCTCTCCTTCACCCTTTAAAATCTGGGCAGATTTGTAAGCTTCTGCTAAAATAACTGTTTTCTCTCTTTCAGTTTCGGCAATAATTTTCGCTGATTCTTCCTCTCCTTCAGCTCGGTACTGTTTAGCTATTCGCTCTCTTTCTGCTTTCATTCTATCAAAAATATATTTTTCATTTTCGGGAGGCAAATCTACCCTTTTAATCCTTACATCTACAATTTGTATTCCATAGGTATTGGCTTTTTCATTACTTATTTCGGTGACTCTTTTCATAATACCTTCTCTTTTTTCCGAAACTATTTCGCTCATATTATATAATCCTAAATCAACTCTCAATTCGGAATAAATGATATCATCTAATCTAACCTGGGCGCCATTTAAATCTCGAACTGTTTGTAAAAATTTTAAAGGATCGATAATTTTCCAACGGGCATAATTATCCACAATTAGAGTCTTTTTATCTTTAGTAATGATTTCGGTCGGGGCAGCATCGTACGCTAATAGTCGATCTTCAAAAAATACTACATTTTGAATGAAGGGAACTTTCCAGTTTAAACCAGACTCTTTAATCTCTCTGATTGGTTTACCAAATTGTAATACAATGGCTTGTTTAGTTTCGTCGACAATAAACAAACTTAAATTAGCTAAGAATAAGATTACTACAATAAGTATTATTAATAGCGTTCCTTTTTTCATTACTTGGTCACCTCCTGGGAAGGAGCAGTTAGGATACTTGAATCACCTAAAGGCAATAAATTTATTAAAGATTGATTTTCCTTTAAATCGACTATTACTTTATTCATGTTCGGTAAAATTTCTTCCATAGTTTCCAGATAGAGACGAGCTTGAGTTATATATTCACCTTTTTTATATTCGGTTAAAATATTATTGAATTTTGCAACATCACCCTCCGCTTTTTTTATTCTTTCGATTTTATAACCTTCTGCTTCTTTAGTCATTTGTACTGCTTCTCCGCGAGCTTTGGGGATTAGATCGTTTTCATATCCTTGAGCTTGATTTATATACTTACTCTTGTCTTCTTTTGCGCTGGCTACATCTTTAAAGGCTTCTTGTACTTCTTTAGGAGGGTTAACATCTTGTAATTGAACGGCCACTACGAAGATTCCTGATTGATACGAATCTAAAAGATCTTGCAGTAGTTTTTTGGTTTGTTCTTGGATCTCATATTTTCCTACCGTAAGCGCATCATCAATTTTTCTTCCTCCAATTACCTGTCTTAAGCTTGCCTCAGCAGCATTTCTGACTGTCTCTTCCGGTAAAATAATATTAAAGAGATAGCTAACCGGGTCCTTTATTTTGTATTGCACAATCGCATCTGCGCTGACAATATTTTCATCACCGGTAAGCATTAGGGCTTCATCTGGTATTTCCTGGTAGCGGGTAGATTGATTAGTTACAATAGAACGAAACCCTATTTCGATTCTTTTTACCTGAGTGACGGCTGGAGTAACTACTGTTTCCAGGGGATAGGGTAAGTGATAGTTAAGCCCCGGACTTTCGATGCGGACAAATTTACCAAATCTTCTAATCACTCCTTGCTCATCAGGGGCGACCACAAAAATACCACTGGAAAGATAAGCCACGATCACTATCGCCAAGATAAAAAATAATAATGTTTTATTGAATTTTATTTTTGGTATTTTTTTAGCAAGATTAATGATTTTTTCTTTGTCTTCATCATAATATTCTGGCATATTTATTCCTCCTTTTTATTTAAATAATTGAAAAAATCTTTTTTTAGATTTCTGTATAAAAACTATACCATTAATTTTGATTATTCTCAAATAAATTATTAAATTCGTAGCGAGTATATAGTGAAGAAAGGAAGAGATAGAATTCAGGAAACAGAAAACAGAAGTCAGAAGCCAGAATTCGTATCCCGTATCTCATGATATAATATGTAGGGGCAGACCTTGTGTCTGCCCGTAATGAATAATGTGTTGTAGGGGTTTGATTTATCAAACCCGCAAAATATCGGGTCGGATAAATCCGACTCCTACAGCTACAGCTTATTAATTGATTAACTAATTTAATCGGTGAATTGGGGAATTGGTCAATTGATTAATTAATTTATCGGTAAATTGCTTAATTGTTTTTTGATTTTGTTTTTTGATTGGCCGATTGGGTGATAGGTAGATTGGCAGATTGTTTTTGATTATTTTATCTTAATTGGTTAATTGGAGAATTGGTGAATCGGTTAATTGGTTAATTGGAGAATTAATAAATTCCCTTGAAAAGAAAAATTAAACAGTCTATAATAAATAAAATTTCATCTAATTGGTTGTCCCCCAAAAAGTAAACAAACCTGTCCTCGACCTGATGGAGGAATGGTAAGGTAGGGGTCGGATTTATCCGACCCGGTATTTCGGGCTCGATGAATCGAGCCCCTACAAGATAATTATAACCAAATTAATAACGATAAATGAATTTTTGTAATAGGTAATTAAAAAATATAGATTAAAAAAATGAAGGGAGAGATCAGATATGTCTTTAGTAACTACCAAAGAAATGTTGAAAAAAGCTCAAAAAGAAAGGTATGGAGTGGGTGCGTTTAATGCTAATAATATGGAGATTATTCAGGCTATAATTGAAACTGCTGAAGAAGAAAAAGCGCCAGCAATATTGCAGGCTTCACAAGGGGCTATAGAATATGCTGGATTGGATAATATTGTAGCTATGGTCAAAGTTATGGCTGAAAAGGTTAGTGTGCCGATAGCTTTACATTTAGATCATGGAACAGATTATTACCAAAATATAAAATGTTTAAGAGCAGGGTTTACCTCTTTGATGTTTGATGGTTCAAAATTACCATTCGAAGAAAATGTAAAGATAACTAAAAAAGTTGTAGAGATGGCTCATGCCTGTGATATCCCAGTAGAAGCAGAATTAGGCCAGATAGGGAAAATGGGCGATAGTGATGAACCAGGAGTTGCTCTGGAAAAGGTAAAGGAGACTATGGCAGATCCTTATGAAGCAGCAAAATTTGTGGAGTTAACTAAAATTGATTTTTTAGCTGCTGCAGTGGGGACAATCCATGGCTGTCGTACACCTTTTGCAAAATTAGATATTCCTCGAATAGAGAAGATAAGAGAATTAACCGATGTTCCTTTAGTCTTGCATGGTGCATCTGGAGTTAATGATGAAGAGGTTAGAAAAGGTATTTCTGCAGGAATATGTAAGATTAATATTGACACTCGCATTCGGATGATTTTTACTAAAAAAATTAGAGAGATAATAAAAATGAATCCTCAAGAGATAGATCCTAGAAAATTATTAGGACCAGCAAGAGAAGTGGCTAAAGAAATTATTCGTGAAAGAATGAGAGTCTTTGGATGCAGCGGAAAGGCTTGATAGATATGATTAAAAGAATAGGTATTTTAACCGGGGGAGGAGATTGCCCCGGATTAAACCCAGCTATCCGGGGGGCGGTATATCGAGCTCTGGATTATAATTATGAGGTTTATGGGATTGAAGAGGGATGGGGAGGATTAATAAAAGGTGATATAAATCTTTTATCTTTAAGTGAGGTAAGGGAAATAGTGGATAGAGGAGGAACTATCTTAGGAACTTCAAGATTAAATCCTTATAAGATAGAGCAGGGAGTGGAAAAAGTACTTGAATCCATAGAAAAATTTAAGTTAGATGCGCTAGTAGCTATTGGCGGAGAAGATACTTTAGGGGTAGCTAATAAACTGTATAAAGAAAAAAAAATTAAATTAGTAGGTGCTCCCAAAACCATGGATAATGATCTTAGCGGTACTGATTATACTTTTGGATTTAATAGTTCAGTTACTAAAGCAATGGAGGCAATGCAAAGCCTACAAGATACCGGTCGCTCTCATCGAAGGATAATGGTTTTAGAAGTAATGGGTAGACACGCTGGTTGGGTAGCTTTATTTACTGGTCTTGCTTCTGGTACAGATTGGACTCTTATTCCGGAAGAAAAAATTGACCTGGAAAAGATGTGTCAGCATTTAAAGGAAGTTTATAGAAAAAATAAACATGCTTCTATAGTGATATCGGAAGGAGTAATACTTCCTGGTGTAGATACCGGAAAGGAAGAGTTAGATCAGTTTGGGCATATGATTTTACGTAAAAGAGGAGTGGGTAATCTCCTGGCCGATTTAATTAAAGAAAAAACCGGAATAGAAACGCGCCATGCGGTAATTGGTCATATCCAAAGAGGCGGTTCGCCAACCTTATTTGATCGTATTTTAGGTCTTAGGTGTGGAGTAACTGCAGTAGATTTAATTGCTCAAGGAAAATTTGGATATATGGCTGCCCTTAAAGGCAATAAAGTTATAGGAATACCTTTGGAAGAAGCGGTGAGTAAACTTAAAACGGTAGATAAAAAATGGTGGGAATTAGCTCAAGTATTTTTTAAATAAAAAACTGTATCGAGTATCGAGTATTACGTATCGCGAAAAATTAAATACTTACCTGTCATTCCCACACCCACTTTCGTGAGTGTAAACTGCAGTGGGAATCCAGAGGTATAGGAGGTATAGGATAAGAAAAAAAGATAGATTCCCGTTTTCACGGGAATGACATAAAAAGATTCTTGATAATAAGAAAATAAATTTCTATAATAATAACATATTTTTAGAAAAATGACAGAAAGATTATTGAAGGTATGACACATTTTGTTCCTACACATTGCACATTACTCATTACATATTATTATGATCTATACGCTCTACGCTAAAAATTCTACCCACTTTATGTTATATACAAAATACAAACTTGGGAGGTTGTTGTCTCAACATGTGGCACGCAAATTTTGTTCACCTACACGTTCACAGTGAATATAGCTTATTAGATGGAGCTTGCCGAATAACTGAATTAGTAGCACAAGCCAAAAAGCATAAAATGCCTGCCTTAGCTATAACTGATCATGGAGTAATGTATGGAGTAATACAATTTTATAAAGAAGCTATAAAGCAAGGGATAAAACCTATAATCGGTTGTGAAATGTACCTTGCTCCACGAAGTAGATTTGATAAATCTTCTAAAAACAAAGAAACACCGTTTCATTTAATCTTATTAGTTAAGAATAATGAAGGTTATAGGAATTTAATAAAATTAGTTACTTTATCTTATTTAGAAGGTTTTTATTATAAGCCGAGAATTGATCAAGAAATACTAAAAGAATATAGTAGTGGATTAATTGCTCTTTCCGCTTGTTTAAAGGGTGAAATTCCTCAATACATCTTACAAAAAGATATAAAAAAAGCAAAAGAAGTAGCACTTAATTTTATAAAAATTTTCGGTGAAGATAATTTTTATTTAGAATTACAAAAAAATGGTATTCCTGAACAAGAAGTTGTAAATGAAAACCTCGTTAAAATAAGTCAAGAACTTTCTATTCCGGTGGTAGCGAGTAATGATATTCATTATATAAAGAAGGAAGATGCTCGAGCACATGAGATTTTACTTTGTATTCAAACAGCCACCAATTTAGACGACCCTAAACGTTTAAAATTTGCAACTGATGAGTTTTATTTTAATTCCCCTGAAGAGATGAATGAAAAATTCTCTGCAATTCCTCAAGCCATCCAAAATACAGTACATATTGCTGAAAAATGTAATTTAGAAATTAATTTTAGGCAAGCTAAATTACCCGAATTTAAAGTCCCTGCTGACTATAATACTAATAGTTACTTGAAAGAACTTTGTTATAAAGGACTTAAAGAAAGATTCCCTGAAGTTACCAATGAGTTACAAGAAAGATTAGAATATGAGCTTTCGGTTATTAAAAAAATGGAGTTTGATCCTTATTTTTTAATTGTATGGGATTTTGTAAGGTATGCTAAGGAGAAAGGAATAATGGTTGGGCCTGGACGAGGTTCTTCCCCGGGGAGTTTAGTTGCTTATTGTCTAAAGATTACCAATATTAACCCTCTAGTATATGGATTATTATTTGAAAGATTTTTAAATCCGGAAAGGATTAGTATGCCCGATTTTGATATTGATTTTTGTTATGAACGAAGAGAAGAAGTAATTGAATATGTTTCCAAAAAATATGGAAAGGATAAAGTAGCTCAAATCATTACTTTTGGGACTATGGCCGCCCGGGCTGCGGTCAGAGATGTGGGAAGGGCTTTAGGCATTCCGTATGCACGAGTAGATACTGTCGCTAAGATGATTCCCTGGGAGCCTAACATAACCATTGAAAAAGCTCTAAAAATGGAAAGTAGAATCCAAGAATTATTGAAAAATGATGAAGAGGTAAAGAAGTTGATCGAGACTGCTTCTTCTTTAGAAGGTTTAGCCCGACATGCTTCCACTCATGCTGCTGGAATAGTTCTTTCGCGGGAACCACTAACTAATTATGTTCCTTTACAAAAGAATGCGGAAGGGGAAATATCTACCCAATATGCTATGGCTGAACTGGAAGAATTGGGATTATTAAAGATGGATTTTTTAGGTCTTCGTACTTTGACCGTGATAAGTAAATCTTTAGAAATAATAAAACATACCCGGGGAGAGGAGGTCGATATAAATAACCTTACTTTAGATGATCAAAAAGTATATAAAATGCTTTCTAAAGGAAACTGTGTTGGTATCTTCCAATTAGAAAGTGAAGGAATGAGAGATTTAGTTAAAAGATTAAAACCCGAAAGTATAGAAGATATTACTGCCTTGTTAGCGTTATACAGACCAGGACCATTAGGGAGTGGTATGATCGAAGATTTCATTAATAGAAAAAAGGGAATGGTAGAAATAAAATATCTTCATCCTCGATTAGAATCTATACTAAAGGAAACTTATGGAGTAATTGTTTATCAGGAACAGGTTATGAAAATAGCTAGTGAATTAGCTGGTTTCAGTTTAGGACAAGCTGATATTTTAAGAAAAGCTATAGGAAAAAAACAGAAAGTGGTGATGGAAAAGCAACGAGAACTTTTCATGAAAGGTGCTCAAAAAAATAACCTTAAAAAAAATACCGCTGCTGAAATATTTGATTTAATCAACTATTTTGCCGGATATGGTTTTAATAAATCTCATAGCGTATCCTATGCCTTTATTTCCTATCAGACCGCCTATTTAAAGACACATTATGCCGTAGAATATATGACTTCTTTGCTTACCAGTATTATGGGGAATAATGATAAGGTAGCTTTATATATAAAAGAATGCCGGGATATGAATATCGAAATATTGCCTCCTGATATAAATCAAAGTTTGGTAAATTTCACTGTAGTAGGGGAAAAGGTTATCCGTTTTGGATTGGCTGCTATAAAAAATGTGGGTGAAAAAGCTATAAAAAATATCATTAAAGAACGTAAAAAGAATTCTAATTTTACTTCTCTACATGATTTTTGTCAGAGAGTTGATTTAAGGATAGTGAATAAGAGAGTAATTGAAAGTTTAATAAAATGTGGTGCCTTCGATTCCCTGGGAGCAAAAAGATCCCAATTATTAGCAATTTTAGATCTAGCATTAAAGGATGGACAAGAATATCAAAAATCCCAAAAAAACGGGCAGACTTCTATATTTGATCTTTTTAAAGAAAATAATCCAAATAAAACTAGTAATAATTATCCAGACCAATTGCCAGATATATTAGAAGTGTCTAAAAAAGAACTTTTAGCTATGGAAAAAGAGATGTTAGGATTATATATTTCATATCATCCTCTGCATGATTACCAGGATAAATTAAAGAAAATCATAACTTCTACTTCAGCTGAATTAGCTAATCTTCCCGATAAAAGCAAAGTAATTTTAGCTGGAGTAATTGGTAATTTTAAAAGAAAAAGTACTAAAAATGGGAATCTTATGGTATTTATTACTTTAGAAGATTTAGAGGGCACGGTAGAAGTGATAGTGTTTCCTAAAGTTTATGAAGAGTCTAAGGAGCTTATAAAAAAAGATGAGATGGTTATAATAGAAGGAGGTCTTGATGTGACAGAAGGAAAGAGAAAAATTATTGCCGAAAAAATATCTCTTTTAGATAAATACCTAGAAAATAAAAAATTTATCTCTAAAGAAAAAGCAATTAAACAAGATCTTTCTAACCAACTTCATCTAGAAATTAATTCTTACTATAATAATGAAACTAATATTTTAATCAGGTTAAAGGAAATATTTTGTAGTTATCCAGGAAAAAGTCAAGTAGTGCTTCATTTTAAAAATAAAGATAAAACTTTATTACATCTTATAGGAGAAAAATATTTAGTGAATATTAGTGAAAAATTAAAAGAGGAAATTGGTAATATTTTAGGAAAGGATAAAATATGGACGGAAGATGTTTTAAAAAATGATACAGATTATGATTAGGAGTTTTATTTAAAATGTGGAAAGTTATTTATATTGCCAAAGATATTTCATTAGCCACAAATTTAGAGAAAATATTAAAAAATAAAGGAATTATAACTATTTTAAATCAATTAGAAATGAGCGAAGATGAATTAAATGGGAATGTAGAAATTTTAGTGTCAAACTGGGAAGCTCAAGAAGCGATGGATATAATTAATCAAACTATAATTTATGATAATAATTTGCTAAACGATATTGGTTAATCCGTATCTCGTGAAGAGGACAGAGGACAGAGGACAGATTAAGATAGTATATAGTAAGATACAGTAATAAGTTATGGGTTGCGAGTTACAAGTGTACAGAGAGAAGTAGGGGCGTATTGCATACGCCCTTCCAAGAGGAGGGTTCGATGCATCAAACCCGTCAGATAAATTACCGAAAAATCCGGGTCGGATAAATCCGACCCCTACAAATATTTGCAAACGATTAATGAACTAATAGACAGGCGAGACGCCTGTCCTACAAAGGATTATAAACTATTTCTAATGATTAAATTAACTGGCTAACTGGAAAACCGGTTAACCGGCTAACGGTTGTATGACAAATAGAGGACAGAGGACAGAAGACAGAGGAAAATCGTATCTTGTATTTAGTTACCTGGTTAGCTAGTAGAGCGTTCTCTAAATATCTTTACATTTTTTTCTGTCATTGCGAGGAGCAAAGCGACGAAGCAATCCCTTTATTTATAAGGACTTGAGATTGCTTCGCTATCGCTCGCAATAACAAATTATTGTAACATTATTAAAGAAACGCTCTACTAGTTGAGGAATGAGTATATTGAAGAATTAATACTAAACTAATTAACCAA
>PFIP01000142.1:0-5996 GCA_002782675.1 Candidatus Infernicultor aquiphilus | reverse complement strand
TAAATAAAGTGGTGCCGAAGGTCGGAGTCGAACCGACACGAGCTTTGAGGCTCGCTGGATTTTGAGTCCAGTGCGTCTACCAATTTCGCCACTTCGGCAATTGTAAATCTCTATTTTAAAATTATAGGTTAAGTAATATTTATTGTCAAGAGAACGAACGAATTAAAGGAAAGAAGAAAAGTTATGGAGAGCAGGAAGAAACTTATTTTAGTTGATGGACACGGAATACTCTACCGTACTTTTTATGCCTTACCCCAATTAACTACCTCTTCTGGTCAAATTGTTAATGCAGTTTATGGATTTACTATGATATTATCGAGGTTATTAGAAGAAGAAAAACCTGAATATATGATGATAGTTTTTGATACCCCGGTTCCAACTTTTCGGCATCAAGAGTTTAAAGAATATAAAGCTCATCGAAAGAAAATGCCTGATGAATTAATTAACCAAATTCCTCTTATTAAAGAAATTATTAATAATTATAATATTCCGATTTATTCCAAAGAGGGTTATGAAGCAGATGATATTATTGGTACTATAGCCAAAGAAGCAGAGGAAAGAAATTGTACTACGATTATCGTTACCGGAGATAAAGATGCTTTTCAACTAATTTCTCCACATACCCGGGTAATGACTACTATCAAGGGAGTAACTGAGGTAAAAATTTATGATGAAGAGAGTATCAGGAAAAAATATGGAGTAGACCCCGAGAAAATAGTAGATATTTTAGCTTTAAAGGGAGATCCTTCTGATAATATTCCGGGTGTTCCAGGTATAGGAGAAAAAACTGCCCTGGCTTTAATCAAAAAATTTGGTAGTTTAAAAGATATTTTAAATAATGTTGACCAAATTTCTAAAAAATCTTGGAGAGAAAAGATAAAGAAGTACAAAGATCAAATTCTAATGAGTAAAAGGTTAGCTACTATTGTAAGGGAAGTTCCTATAACCTATGATTTCGATGCTGCTAAGATTAAACCTCCAAATTATAAGGAATTGTGGGGAATATTTAAAAAATTGGAATTTAAAAATTTATTAAAAAAGATTGCACCTCAAATTAATCAAGAAAAAACTAATTTAAAATATAATTTGATTGATACGGAAGAAAAATTAACTGAGTTAACCAATAGAATTAAAGAAAATAAATATTTTTCTTTTTGTTTAATAAATTCTTCAGATGATGCTATCTTATCAAACATTTTAGGAATTGCCCTCAGCTTAAAAGATAATGAAATTTATTACCTCCCATTAGTTCCTTTAAATTTAATGGAAAATACAAAATGTCTTTCTACCGAATTAGTTTTAAGTCAATTACGGCCATTTTACGAAAATGAAAGGATTATTAAAATTAGCCATAACCTTAAATTTGATTTTATAGTGCTTCATAAATATAAGGTAGGATTAAGGGGTGATAATTTCGATATCATGATTGCTGCATATTTGCTAAATCCTTCTATGGAAAAGTATAATTTACGGATTTTATGCTGGGAATATTTAAAATATTTAAAAGATGAAGATAAAAAAAATCAGGGAAAAAAGGTCCAGAGTATAGAAGATACTTGTGAAGATGCTCGAAATATTTTAAGATTAAAAGATATTTTAGAAGAAAAAATGAAAGAAAAAAATTTAATTTCTTTATTTAAAGAAATAGAAATGCCTTTAGTGAAGATATTGGGGAAAATGGAAATTAATGGTTTTAAAGTTAATGTCGATGTTTTAAAAGAAATGTCCCAAAAAATGGATTTTCGGTTAAAAGAGTTAAAAGAAACTATTTGTAATTTAGCCGGAACTGAATTTAATATTAATTCTCCTAAACAGTTGAGTGTAATACTTTTTGAAAAATTAAAGCTACCTATCATTAAGAAGATAAAAACTGGTTATTCTACCAATGCTGAGGTACTTAATACTTTAGCTCCCCATCATAAAATTGTATCTTTCATCTTAGAATATAGAGAATTAGATAAATTAAAGAATACCTATATCGATAAATTACCTCTTTTAGTAAATAACCAAACTAAGAGGATACATACCTCTTTTCATCAAACGGCTACTTCTACTGGAAGATTGAGTAGTAGTGAACCAAACCTCCAAAACATTCCCATTAGAACTGAAATGGGTAGAGAAATTAGAAGGGCTTTTATTGCCGAGGAAGGGTTTAGGTTATTATCTGCAGATTATTCTCAGGTTGAATTGCGTATTTTAGCCCATCTATCTGGGGATGAAAGTTTAATTAATGCTTTTAAAAATGATGAAGATATCCATGCCCATACTGCCGCGGAGATATTTGGCCTGGACCAGAATATAATTAGCCAGCAGATGAGAAGAATGGCTAAAGTGATTAATTTTGGAATTATTTATGGAATGAGTAGTTACGGATTAGCACAAAATTTAGGAATAGAAAGAGAAGAGGCTGAAAAATATATTTATAATTATTTTTTAAGATATCAAGGAGTAAAAAGATATATTGAGAGAGAGAAAGAAGAGGCTAGAAAGAAGGGTTATATAATAACTCTATTAAAGAGAAGAAGATATTTAGAAGGGATAAACAGTGAAGATAAAAATATTCGTGAATTCAATGAAAGAATTGCCATTAATACCCCCATTCAAGGAAGTGCAGCTGATTTAATAAAAATAGCTATGCTTAAAATAAGCGAATCTTTTAAAAGGGAAAGCTTTAAAAGTAAACTACTACTTCAAATACACGATGAATTAATATTTGAGGTTTATAAACCAGAATTAGAAAAAGTTAAATCCATCATTAAAGATATTATGGAACATAGTTTAGAACTTTCTGTGCCTCTAAAAGTTAATTTAAAAGTTGGTGATAATTGGGCAGAGGTTAGCTAACTAATTTAGGGAGGAACCATGGCCTTGATTATTGGACTTACCGGTGGAATTGTAAGTGGTAAAAGTACGGTGGCTAGAATGTTTAAAGATTTAGGTGCTAAGATTGTTGATGCTGATAAACTTGGTCATCAGGTAATTTTACCTCCGGGAGCTGCCTGGAAAAGAATAATTAAAATATTTGGGAAAGATATTTTACAAAAAGACCAGACCATTAATAGGGAAAAATTAGGCAAAATAGTCTTTGCAAACCAAAATCTATTAAAAAAACTAAATAAAATTACTCATCCTGAAATAATAAAATTAATTAAAAAAGAAATAAGCTTGGCCAAAAATAATAGTAAAGAAGAAAAAAAAATATTAATTATAGATGCTGCTTTAATCTATGAAACTAAGATAGATAGATTAATGGATAAAATAATAGTAGTATATTTAGATGAAGAGAAACAACTCAAAAGATTAAAAAAAAGAAATAATTTAGCTGAAAAAGAAGCATTACAGAAAATTAAATCTCAAATACCCCTAAAAGAAAAAATTGAGAGAGCTGACTATGTGATAGATAATGATGATACGTTAGATAAAACGAGGAAACAAGTAGAAAAGATATGGGAGGAACTTATGTCTTTAGCAGATAGCGGGTAAAATTAATTAGTTGGTTAGTTAGTTACCTGGTTAGTTGGTTAAGAAAAAGAAGTCAGAAGCCAGAATAAAATAGTAGGGGCAGACCTTGTGTCTGCCCATAATATGTAATATGGTGTAGAGACACGATGCATCGTGCCCAAGGTAAGCAAAAGACAATAAAACAGGAAGGGCACAATTCCTGTCTGCGTGCCTACCTGACCTGTCTGCACCTGTCTGTGCTGGGCACCTGTCTGCGTGCAGGCTAACGCACAGGCAGAAAAATACACAACTACTCCCCCCCCTGTCATTCCCGCGAAAGCGGGAATCCAGGGGTAAAATATAAGAAAAGTAAGATGGATTCCCATTTCCACCTGCCTGTGCGGCAGACAGGTGGGAATGACATAAAGAGATAAGAAATGACCTTAAAAATTTATTAAAAAAATAGGTAGCATGTTATCTAAAATGATTTAATCCTATACGCTATACGTTATACGTTATACGCAATACGAAAGAAGGTGAAGTTATTATGAATCTGGCTAAAATTATAAAAACTGCTCGAGGTGATAAAAAAGCTGATTTATTATTAAAAAATGGAAAGATAATAAATGTTTTTTCGGGAGAAATATACCCTAATGATGTGGCAATTTATAAAGATATGATTGTAGGTATAGGAGAAGGATATAGTGCAGATAGGGAAATTGATATCTCTGATTGCTATTTATCTCCTGGATTTATTGATGGACATATTCACTTAGAAAGCTCCATGGTAAAAATTTCGGAATTTGCTAAAACGGTAGTACCCTTAGGGACGACTTCAGTAATTATAGACCCTCATGAAATTGCCAATGTTTTAGGTTTAGAAGGTATTCGGTATATGTTAGAATCCAGTAAATACAACCCTTTAAATATTTTTATGATGCTACCTTCTTGTGTTCCTGCTTCATCATTAGGTACTTCAGGAGCAAGTATAAGTGTCAATGATTTATATCCCCTTTTAGATGAAAAATGGGTTTTAGGATTAGGAGAGATGATGAATTTCTCAGGAGTTTTAAATCAAATCCCTGAAGTTTTAGATAAAATAAAAATCTTTTCCCCTAAATGTATCGATGGTCATGCCCCTAATTTGTCCGGTAAAGATTTATGTGCTTATATATCTGCTCAAATAAGATCTGATCATGAGTGCACTACCGTAAAAGAAGCTCAAGAAAAATTGAGATTAGGTATGTATATTATGTTAAGAGAAGGTTCTGTTACTCGGAATCTAAAAGATCTTTTACCTCTTCTTAATTCAAATAATTCTAGAAGGTGTTTCTTTTGTTGTGATGATAGACATCCCAAGGATTTAATAGAAGAAGGGCATATTAATTATTTAATAAAAACTGCTATAAAAAATGGTATTGACCCGATTACAGCTATAAGAATGGCTACTCTTAATACCACCGAATATTTCAGATTAAGGAACTTGGGAGCAATTGCTCCAGGTTATACTGCTAATTTAGTTGTTTTTGATAATTTTAAAGATTTTAACATCCTAAAAGTTTTTTATAATGGAAAATTAGTAGCAAAAAATGGGGAATTATTAGAGTTAAACCCCAAACCATTGGAAGTCCCTATTAGGGGGTCAGTTAATATTAAATGGCTTTACCCTAAAGATTTTAAGATTCGAGTTAAAGGAAACAAATGCCGAATTATAGAAGTTATACCAGGTCAGATCATAACTAAAAGTAGTATAGACCTTCCTAAAGTTGAAGATAACTGGGTAATTTCTGATACTGAGCGGGATATTTTAAAAGTTGCAGTAATAGAGAGGCATCATGCTATAAAAAAAGTAAGTGTGGGTTTAGTTAAGGGAATTGGACTTAAAAAAGGTGCACTGGGTTCATCCGTTGCTCATGATTCCCATAATATTATAATTGTAGGAACTAACGATAAAGATATGCTAAACGTAGGGGCAGCTATTGCTAAGATGGGAGGTGGATTAGCCATATCTAGAGATGAAGAAATAATAGATTCACTACCCTTACCCATTGCTGGTTTGATGTCAGATAGACCCCTCTTGGAAGTGAAAGAAAATTTAGATTCCCTTTATAAAACTTCAAAGAGTTTGGGGGTTACGATGGATAATCCTTTTATGAGTATTGCCTTTTTATCTTTAGAAGTAGCTCCTCATCTTAAAATAACTAATAAAGGTTTGGTAGATGTTGATAATTCTAAAATTGTAGATTTATTTTTAGATTAAGCTGAATAACCAATTAAATTAGTCGTCAGTGAATAGTCGTTAGTTTAAATGCAGTTTTTCAGATTTAAATTATCGGTGTATAGCTAAAAACTTAAAGCTACCTGTCTGCGTGCGTACCTGTCTGCGTGCGTACACGCACAGGCAGGCACGCACAGGCAGAAAAGCGAAAAACTTCAAGGCAAAACTCAAAATTTAAAACTTTTATAATAAAGTATTGCTATTAATGTAGGGGTCGGATTTATCCGACCCGAGTTGCTTTGATAATTTTTTTGACGGGCTTGATGAATCAAGCCCC
>PFIP01000036.1 GCA_002782675.1 Candidatus Infernicultor aquiphilus | reverse complement strand
GATCGCCCATCGGGCCTATGTTTTAGAAACAGGAAATATTATCTTAGAAGGTCCTGCCTCTGAAGTTGCAAAAAACCCCAAAGTAATTAAAGCTTATTTAGGATAATATTTAATATCTTTATTTATTTTATTATTTACTCCAATAATAATTCTTTTACAATTTACACTCTATTATATTCTTTTATAAACCTTTCTCTATCTTTTATTATTCCCTCTTTTACTTATTTTATATTTTTATTTTCTTTAAAAAGGCTGACTAAGTTTAAATTCCCAGAGGGCTCTCCTAATTTTATCCTTCGTTTCACTTAATACTTCTCTGGATGATTTATTTAACAATGCAGTCTCTGAATCATCTAAGGAGATTATTTTATCATTACGAATCAGAAGTGTAGAGGTAGTCCCCTCTATAAAAATATTTATTTCATAAGGAGATAAATCTACAGTAAGAAATTTATCCAGGTTTTGAGTAGCCTCTATCATCTTAAGGTAAATTTCATGGTTTTTTGGAAATGATAAATTTAAGATAGAGATATTATCAATATAAATAGTGCCAGTACAAAAAGACCTCTCATATATATATTTTATATTTACTTTAAGGTAATTGGTAGTAGCTCGCTTGTCGATCTCTATCCCCTTCTCCTCAAGTGTTTCTTTCACATAAGCAACCCGATCTTTAGTATCAGGATGAGTCTGAAATATTCCTAAATCCACCGAAGGTTTGAACATTTCTCTGGTATATTGTCTTTCTAAATAAGTCAAAAAGCCTACCGGGTTATATCCTACTTTAATGGAAAGATCAATGGCAGTTAAATCTGCTTCTTCTTCGTAATCCCGGCTATACTGATTAAGAAAGGTTATAGTAGTTAACTTCCCTAATAAAGCTACATCTGGCTCCCTGGTTAAAAGAACAGCTAAAATAGTGAGTAGATTATATTTAGTATTATCTCTGGTCTGCTTTAAAGCATGATTATGAATTATATGAGCAATTTCATGAGCTAAAATCCCGGCAAGCTCATCATCTGATTGAATATAATCAAAAAGATCATAAGTTACATAAATATATCCGCCGGGGATAGAAAAGGCATTAGGTCCGTCTATTTTTAATATCTTGAAGTGATATTTCATCCCTTCCAACTCAGAAGCTTTTGCTAATTTATTACCAATCTCGGTAATGGATAAATTTTGATTTAAATCCTCGACTACTTCATATTTCTTCTCAATATCTATAGATAATTTCTTACCTAATTGCTGTTCTTTAGCTAAATCTCTTTCTGTAGCAAAAGAATTAATACTTATCCATAAAAAACCTATTATTATTAAAAGAAAAATTATCGCAAGAACTAATTTATTTTTTCTCATTTTTTCCTAACCTTGTCAAGGGACGGTCCTTTGACACGTTTTTTGTCACATTTTTTATGATAAAATCTTGAAAATGCTCTAAGGCAAAATTCAGAGCCTTATCAATTCCTCCCCTGTTTGTTCCACCACCTTGAGCAAAATTGGGAGTTCCTCCCCCTTTACCATTAATGAATTTACAAGCTTCTTCCATTAACCTGTTCATATCATAATTTAAAGTCTCCGACCTGGCCAATAACAGATTAGCTCTTTCTCTTTTTATACCAAATAACAAGACACATTCTTCTAAATTTATAATCTTATTAGCTAATCTCCTTGACTCATCTACAGTTTTATCTTCAAAGAGCTTATTTATAACTTTTATATTATCCTTTATGATTACTTCATTATGGAGTAAATCCAAGGCTTCATAATCCTGTAATTTTTCTTTAAAATCTTTTAATTCTTTCCTAATCTCTTTTCTTTCCTCTAATATTCTCTCTATCACTTCATCCAATTCAGAATCTTTAACCGTAAGTCTATGGGAAATATTTTTTATCAATTCATTTTTCCAGGAATAATCTTCCCAAGAACGCCAGCCACAGATAAATTCCAGGCGAATATTCTCTCCTCTTTTCTCCCACTTAGTAACTTTAATCATACCCACTTCTCCGCTCGTTCGACAGTGAGTCCCTCCGCAGGCAGAAAGGTCGAAATCCTCCACCTCTACTATCCTGGTTTTTCCCTTTCTCTCCGGCATCTTCCTCAAATTTAATCTCTTTAATTCCTCTTCTCCTTCTACAAAATAACACTTTACTGGCCTATTCTCAAAGATGACCTCATTAGCACATTCTTCTGCTTTTTTAACTTCTTTTTCGGTTAACTCTTCTTTTATAATATCTAAAGTGCAAACTTCTTCTCCTAAATGAAAAGATACGGTCTCCAGATCCCATATTTTAATCAAAGCCCCAGATAAAATATGCTGTCCTAAGTGTTGCTGCATATGGTCAAATCTTCTCTCCCAATCTATCTTTCCAATTACTTCAGAATTTATCTCCTCTTTTAACTCTTCTTTTAAAATATGAATTATCTCTTTACCTTCTTCTATCACTTCAACAACCAAGACCTCCTGGATAACTCCCCTATCATAGGGTTGACCGCCAGAGGTCGGATAAAAAGCAGTTCTATCTAAAACAACTGCTGGCTGATCATCTATTCTCACTTTCTTTATAATCCGAGCTTTAAATTCCTTAAGATAAGAATCCTGATAATACAATCTTTCGGTCAAAGTATTTTTTCCTTTTCTAAATTTAAAATTAGAGAATCATTATAATAATCCTAAATCCCAAAAAAATTCTGAGCATTACGAGAAGTAATTTCGGCTACTTCTTTCAGGCTAATTCCTTTTATTTCCGCAATCTTTTCGGCAATTAGAGGGATATACTTTGGTTCATTGGGTTTTCCTCGAAAAGGATCAGGAGTCAGATAAGGTGAATCAGTTTCTAAAACCAGATCTTCTATAGGGACGTCTCCTACCACCGCTTTTAGTTTTTTTGCATTATTAAAAGTAACTACTCCTCCTATCCCTAAATAATATCCTCGCTCTATACCTACCTCGGCCAGATTTAAATCCCCGGAAAAACAGTGTAATAAAACTTTTAATCCTTTAGCCTCCTCAGCCAGGATCTTTAAGGTATCCTGATGCGCCTCTCGATCGTGAATAATAAGAGGCAGATTTAATTTCCGAGCCAAATTTATCTGTTTCTTAAAAGCTTCCAACTGACCAGGCGCGCTATTAGGATTACGGTAATAATCCAAGCCTATCTCTCCAATAGCTACTACCTTTAAATTTTTAGCTAACTTCTCTAACTCTATTAATTTCTGCTCATCTAAAATTTTAATCTCATTAGGATGAAAACCAATAGCCGCATAAACTCCCCTAAAACGAGAGGTAAACTCCAGGGCAATTTTACTGGAAGATAAGTCAGTACCTACAGTAACCATCTTAGTTACTCCCTTTTCTTCTGCCTCTTTGACTACCTCCTCGGTATCTCTTTTTATTAAATCAAGATGAGTATGGGTCTCCACAAAAAATGTATTAACTTCAATCACTCCTTTTATCTTTTCCTAACTTACATTTTATCAATCTTTTAATAAGTTATCAACTTACCATTAATCAAATTAAATTACCACCTAATTTATTCTGTTACCACAACCTCTCCTCTTAAAAAAACTATCTAATAATATATCTCAGTTATTCCTTTTAAGCAATTATTGAATACTCCAATAATTTATTATATAATTTAGCCACTGGAGCTAAAGTTGAGATTTATAATACCACAATAAAATGGAAAAAATAAAATGGAAAATAATTTACGCTGGCTGCTTTATAAAACCAATGAAGAAAAATTTCCCTACAAAATTTATTTAGAAGAAAAACCCAACGAATTTCTAATCTTAAAAGTTCAAGCAAGATGGCCTGGCCCCGGTAAAAAGATTTTCTGTATCTCTGAAGGATATCTCCATCAGGAAAAAATTGAAGATACTGAACCGGTGGAAGAATGTAATATTATCTTATTTAAAAGATTTGGGAAGAAGTTAAATCTTATTCTGGATAGAAAAACGAAAAGAAGATGCTGGTTTATTTTCTTAAAAAAAGAATACAAGACCAGACCGGGTGATTATTATGAACAAATATTTTGGATAACTCAATCCGCAATGAAAATGAGAGGAGCAGGAGCTTATATCCCTCAAGGCGGGAAAAAGGAACAAATGGAAATAATTATTGACCAAAGAGAACGTTATCCTTATAAATTTGCCAATGCCCTTACCAAAAGAGAAAATTTACCAGTAGGAGATTATGCTTTAATAAAAGATAAAAAGATTATAGCGGTGGCAGAAAAAAAGACTATGGATAATTTTCTTCATGAGATAAGGGGTTATGACATCTTCAAATCTTCCCTGGAGGAATTAAAGCAATACAAATATAAAGCAGTTATTTTTGACTCTCCTTATTCAGATTTTATAAATCCTAAAAAGAATCTCTTTTATCGCCCTTCCTATACCGCAGATATCCTGGCTGATCTATATGTAAATTTTCCTGAAATCCAATTCATGTTTTTTGAAAATAGAAAACTGGCTAATGAATGGTTGTATCGGTGGTTTAAAAGAATATGGAAGGATTGAATGATTGCACTTATTTTATGGTCCTTTTAAATCTTCTCCTCAAATCTTTTCTTTTTTTCCTGGCGAACACTCACGCCTTTTTCTGGCTTTCAAAATCTGAGAAGGCCCAGTAACCTAAAATAATCAGGTTTATCGGCGAAATGATAGATAGTATCCCAAAAAGAATCGGGTTCTTACCGTGCTTGGCTGCTATCTTGCCAAAGCATACCGCAATGTAGATAAGTCCAACCACCATCATTATCCAACCTAAGGTATTCATGTTAGACATCTCCTTTCTTTTTTGAACTTTCGCTTATCTTGTTTACTCCCAAAATTGCTTTATGCTTAATATTATGTACTAAATTAAGAATTTTTTCAACCTCTTCTTTGTTTAATACTAGCGGGAGTTTGGTGTTTTTGTTTTTTAGATTTATTGTCCATAAATAATGGGGACAGCTTAGGCTCAAGTTGCAAATGCAACACTTAACTTTGGTATAATATACTAAAATAAATATACTAAAAGAAAG
>PFIP01000165.1 GCA_002782675.1 Candidatus Infernicultor aquiphilus | reverse complement strand
CTTTATCTCCTACTTCGCGATTTAATTCTTTCATTAATCCTGCTCCCATTGCTACTTCTCTATTTCCTGATTGAACCATTCTTCCTTCGGTTATATCTTTATCTATTTTAGTAAATTTTATTTCTTCAGCAGGGTCAACTCCCCAGCCCATCATTCTTACTAATTCATCTTCCTGACTGACTACAGCTGCAAATTTAAGTCTCGGGACTATCTGTTCCACTCCCTCTACCTCTTTTAATTTTTCAGCCATAGTTGTGGTACCTTCACCATTAAATCCATCCACCGGATAGTTTAAAGATAAAAGACGCTCTTTCAATTTATATTCCTCATCTATCACCCGTATATGACCAGCTTTATAATTTATATGATTTAAAAAAGTAGATTCTATCATTCCGCTGATTAACCCCCGGGCAAAGATCACGGCAATAATGGCAACCGCAATAGCAATAGCAGAAATTGAGGTTCTAATCCTGGATCTCGATAGATTTTTCTTGGCTAAATTCCATAAAAATTTTATTTTCTTTACCCTCCCTGCCTGTGCGTGTACGCACGCAGACAGGCTTATCGATGATAGATTGCTTTTACCGGATCTTTATGTGCTGCCCAATATGCCGGTACTATACTGGATAACAGTGCAACCGTAACGCTTAAAATAAATAAGAAACTGAAGGCAGGATAATTCCAGGTTCCATAAATTTTATCGAGAATGGGAATGCCATATTCAGATATATCTATACCCATAACGTTGAAACCAAAACCGTATTTCGCCATCAAACCTACCCCTGCAAACCCAATTAAACATCCGGCTAATCCACCAAGGATGCCTATGCCGGTTGCCTCTACCATAAAGACAAAAACAATCTCCCACTCTCTCATCCCCAAAGCTTTCATCATACCGATTTCTCCCGTTCTTTCCAGGGCAGACAGGATAACATTATTAATAATTCCTATCATACCAATAAGAAGAACGACTGACAGGATAGTCCCAATTCCACCTTTTTTGGCAGTACTTAAAGCAATGATTGATTCAGCGGATTCTCTCCAGGAATATGCTTGCAATTCCAGGTCTTTATCTTTAAAACTATCCATCAATACTTTACCGATTTTATCCTCATCTCCGGAAGCTGTTTTCAGAGCAAGCAGACTAAACCCATTATCGACGTTTAATGCCTGCTGGGCAATATCTAAAGGAACAAAAACAACCCCGTTATTAATCATCGGGTTGGGCGTATTTAACAGACCTGTAATTTCCACATCGATGGTATTAAAGGTATCTTCTTTCGTCCTCACCAGAAGTGTAATATAATCATTAATTTTTAAATCCATTAGTTCGGCTAATTTTACGCCTATAACTGCTTTTGATTCACCCGGGCTAAACATCGAACCTTCAATGATATAATTTTGAGTAGCAAAAACCTCATTATATTGTTCGGGAGAGATACCCAAACCCAGGACCACTGTTTCATCAATCCCGTTATTAAGGTTGGCCTTAAATCTTAGTTCGGGAGATACTCCCAATATTCCATCCATGTTTTTTATGCTGTCTACTATATCCTGGTTTAAATAAATTAAATTTTCTAAAGGCAGCTTTTCTCTGTCCTCCCAGTATTCAGGATAAGCCACCTGAATATTCCCTGTATCGTAATTCTTTATATTGCTAAAAGACATTTCTTCCATGCCGCCCATAACAGAATCCATAAATAAATAACCGAAAAATGCAAAGGCAATCACCATAATTGTAATTACATTTCTCCTTTTTTGGCGGGTTAAATTTTTCAAGCCGAGTTTAAAACTAAACACCTTTTACCCCCTCCTTTCATCGGCAGAAATCATACCATCCTTAAGATTAATATATCTATGAGCATATTCCATTACCATCGGGTCGTGGGTAGAAAAGATAAAAGTAGTGCCTAATTCTTTATTCATCTTCACCATAATTTTTACTACATCGGTAGCATTTTTAGAATCCAAATTGGCAGTTGGTTCATCTGCTAAAACAAGCTTGGGTTCCTTAACTAAAGCCCGGGCAATGGCCACTCTTTGGCTCTCTCCGCCAGAAAGTTCATTGGGCCTTCGATTCTCCAATCCCTTAAGCCCCACTTCTTCTAATATTTGTAATACCCTTTCTTTTATTTTCAATTCTGAAGTATGGTCAATCAGTCGGATAGCAAATTCTACATTTTCATAAGCAGTTAATACCGGAATCAAGTTATAACTTTGGAAGACAAATCCGATATTGAACCTTCTGGTCATGGCAAGGGCTTTCCTGGAAAGATCGCTTACCTTATTTCCGTTTAAACGAATTTCCCCCTCTGTAGGTGTGTCCAGACAACCTATCATGTTTAGAAGCGTGGTTTCCCCTGAACCGGAAGGACCAAAAATGGTTGAAAATTCGCCTTGTTCTACTATTAAGTCTACTCCTCGCAAAGCAGGTACTTCTATTTTTCCCTGTTGATAAATTTTTTTGACTCCTTTTAGTTCGAGTAAAGACATTTAATTCTCCTCCTTGACTAAATTCGATTGAATTAATGATTCCTTTTTATATTTTAATTACTTATCCAGTGAATAAATTTAAGTTAATTCTCTTTAATTATTTTATACTTTATTTCAATTTTTTTCACCTATCGATGATAAATTGCTTTTACCGGGTCTTTATGGGCTGCCCAGTAGGCGGGAGCTATACTGGAAAATAATGCAATCACTAAAATGGTGATGCCATTCCTTCTTTTTTGGCGGGTTAAATTTTTTAGACCAAGTTTAATACTAAACATCTTCTGCTCCTACAATTGCAGTAATGTGTAATATGTAATAAGTAGTAAATGGATACGATAAAATTAAAAACCAGAAAGTAGAACTAAGAAATTAATTAATAGTGATAAATTTCAGTTTACCAAATACTGCGTTTGCTTCAATTTCTAAATATCCTTGATTAGTGCTAATATCGCCTATTTTATATTTTTGGGAACTAAATATCACTGATGATCTATCCGGTAATTCTAATTCACCAAAGGCAGAACTCGCCTTGATCAATGTCGGGACATCAGGATTAAGGATAACTTTTCCATCTGCGAATATGGCATTAACCTCTATTTTCTTTACCTCACCTTCTATCTTTACTTTTGATAAATCGATTGTGCCTGAAGCAAATACAATATTATATTCATCTTGAACTTCTGAAACCCTGATTATTCCTTCTCTAAAGATAATGCTTCTGCTATCTTGAAAACCAAAACCATTAAAAAGGATAAATACTCCGAACAAGACAATAACGATCCCCACGATTAATTTGAATGTATGAACATTAAAATTAAAAATACTATTCAACAGTAAAACGATTCCTATTACTAAAAATACGATTCCCATAAAATATCCGCCAAATATTCTCATTATTTATCTCCTTTAAATATTCTATTTATTTTGTAAAGCGGTAATGATAGCCGGAAGAAATGCCGGAAGGTCTTGAGGTGTTCTGGAAGTAATCAAATTATTATCCACTACGACTTCTTTGTCCAGATAAATCGCTCCAGCATTGATGAGGTCATCCTTGAGCGAAATCACAGCTGTGGTTTGTTTACCCTTCATAATATTCGCCGAGATAAGAACCCAGGGGCCATGGCAGATAGAAGCTACTACGCTGCCTTTAAAATTGCTATCTTCTTTCCTTTTAATTTCATTAAAATATCCTCCTTCTAAAATTATTTTCTAATAATTTACCCATGGATTTTTACGTCCCCTATCATTTTCTAATTGTAACCAAATTATCCAGGATATGCAAAACATCGATAAACTAAGAGAGTTAATTAGCGTTCTTGCTAGTGCTATAAGTTCGGTCTAATGGCTTATTGTACCTTATTTTCCGAATTTTCTTTATACTACAAATCTATTTAAAAATCCTCCTTTTTTAGAAGAATATTTATAATAAAAAAGCCCTTCAGTAAATGTCAAAGGGCTGCTTATTATCTGGCTCCCCGAACTGTTCCATAGATAGAACTTTTACATCTATATTCTATTTTTCTCCCAAAGTAAAGAAATCCAATCAAATTATACCCAAATACCAAAACCCTATTTACTTAGCAAGAGAATATAAATGTATGATTGATAATGGCCAAGTGAAAAATCAGCCAGCCCTTGCAAAGTTAAAAGGAGTTTCAAGGGCAAGAGTAACTCAAATCTTAAATTTATTGAAACTCGATAAATCTTTTATAAAAAAATTCTAACAAATTGGAGACTAAATGGAAAGAAGAATTATTTCAGAAAAGCAATTAAAAAAATAATTAATAAAAACAAGAAAAATAATACTTGTCACAGTAATGTCACAGTAATGTCACAGTAGAATGTCACAGTAAAATATAATATTTTGTTGGGTCGGTTGAACTTTTAGCAACTGCTTTAATGATTTTATTTTTAACTAAGTCATCTAAATCACGCTGAGCAGTCTTACGAATACACAAAGTAACTTTCTGATAATTATTTACTGTTATTTTATCGTTTTTTAGTATAAATCTAATCGCTTCTTCCTGACGGGCATTAATTCCTACTTTTTTTATTTTCTCTAATTTTATATCATTCTCGATAATCTTCTTTCCCTTATCCTGTATACCCCTCATCTGCGATCGCAATCCGTTAATAAAATACTCAAGCCAAACCGTCATATCCATTTTGTTTTTTCTTACGGACTGGATAGCATTGTAATAGGCCAAACGATCTTTTTCATAATATTCAGAAATAGTAAACAACTTCTTAAAATCATATCCAGTCTTGTAGAGAATAAGTGTAGAGAGAAGTCTTGCTGTTCTACCATTACCATCTACAAAAGGATGTATATGCACAAACTGAAATTGAGATATAGCTGAGACTATAACTGGTGATATTTTTTTAATATTAGCGTTAATCCATTCTACAAATTCCCCCATAAGATGAGACACTTCTAAAGGCGCCGGTGGAGTATATATGATCTCTTTTGTTCGAGAATTAACTACGTAATTTTGAATTCCCCTATATTCCCCAGGATGTGCCTTGTCCCCACGGACACCACGGACAAGGATTTTATGAAGCTCCCGGATTAACCCTTCGCTTATAGAGTTATCTTTGCCAAGATATTTTGAAATAAAATACATTGCCTTCTTATAATTAAGAAGCTCCTTCTCATCGTCACGATTAACGTCTTTAACCTTTTTTCCTGATAATATATCTTGCGCTTGCTCAAGATTAATAGCTGTACCTTCTATATGAGTTGAATAATGTGATTCAAGAATAAGTGCTTTTTTCTGCATATCACTAATCCAATCATCTTTAAGCTTAATTGCTTCAAGAAAACCTCGTACACGCTCAATTTCAATCAAAGCTTGATTTATGTTTACTGTTATTTTAAATTTAGGATGAAATGGCATATTTCTATATTCTCCTTATAAAGGTAGGTTGTATGGGTTTAAAGCATTTGGATTAGTTGAAGATATTTCTGCAAATGCTTCCCATATTTTTCTACTATTCATTTTTTTTAATCTTGGGAGATATCTATCGAGTTGTCCATTATTTTTAATATATAATAACCATTTTTCTATCTCATTCTTCCATGAAACATTTTTTATATTACTATTGTCAAGTATTTCATCAAATAACATTAAATTATCCTTATAATCTTTCTTTTTCCTTCAATATATATTTTAAGGAAATTTGTTTTTCTTTATAAATATTTTAATTTTTTAACATACTATTTTCTTTATACTACAAATCCATTTAAAAATCCTTCTTTCTGGGAAGAATATTTATAAAAAAACCCTTCAGCGAAATGCCAAAGGGCTTGGAATTTTCTTGCTTCCCCTAATTAGGAAGTGATTTTCGATTCATAGAAGGTTTAACGTTTTCTTTAAACAATATATAACTTAATACCGATGTTTTTGATAATGTTTACAAACTCTTTTGAAATTCCTGTATCAGTGATAATAATATCAAAATCGGTAAGATCTGCAAAATGCGAAATTTTAATTTTACCGAACTTAGTTGAATCCACCAACAGGATCTTTTTATCTGAAGACTCAATAACTGCTCTCTTGGTTTCCTTCTCATAAGCAGTGGCACAGGTAACTCCTAATTTTTCAGAAACGCCTGCGGCAGAAATAAAAGACTTATTAGCCCTTATTCTTTTTATCATCTCTATCCCCTCTGGGCTTTCAAGCATTAGGGTATCACCGTGAAAATAACCTCCAGGAAATATTAATTTCCAATGCTTATTTTCATATACATTAAACAGAATATTTAAAGCATAACATATAACGGTAAGAGGCATATTTTCTGGTATAAATTTAGGGAGATTTTCGGTAGTTGAGCCGGTATCTATAACAATCACATCATTAGGGTCTACTAAAGAAGCTGCCTTTCGAGAAATCTTAATCTTCTCTTCTAACATTAAAGATTCTGCAGCTTGAATCAAATACTTCTCTTCAGCTTTATCCGTGGGGGGATTTTTCTTTAGAATGGCACCACCAGGGATAAGGGTAACAATATTACTTTTAGATAATTCCTGAAGATCTCTCCTAATAGTCATCTCTGAAACTTCCAACTTTTTAGACAATTTTTTAATACTTGAAAAACCATCGATAGATAACCTATTAAGTAAATAGTTTACCCGATTATTTTTTCCAATCATATTAAGCCTCTTTTTTAAAAAATAAAAATTCTTTTAAAAAAATACTCCCCTATTATTAAAACTTAAAGTATTAGAGTATTTATAATTATATAATTCTGGCCAAAGTTGCTTCTTTAACGTTCCCCGCATTGGCCTCATCTGTATCCAAATGCAAAGCTAGTTTACTATTAGGAGAAACTCTAATTACTACATCTTTATAAATAACTCCATGAGTCCCTGATACTTCCACCTTTGCTCGGTCACCATTTTTTACCTGATAAAATTCCGCATCTTTCGGAGTCATATGAATATGGCGAGCGGCTCGAATAGCTCCTTCCTTAAGTGCCAAAATACTTTTCGGACCAATAATATTGATAGATGGCGTACCTTCTATATTCCCTGATATCCTGGTAGGAAGATCCAGACCTAAAAAAATGCCATCAGTAATCGATAATTCAACTTGAGTGTATTTTCTAACAGGCCCAAGTATTCTGGCTTTCTCTATAACCCTCATTTTATTATAACTAACCACCATCACAGTTTCTTTGCTGGCAAACTCTCCTGGTTGTGACAAGTCTCTTAATTTAGTCAACTCGTAGCCCTTTCCAAATAAAATATCCAGCGACTCTCTGGTTAAATGAACATGATGGGTGGATATTTCTACCGGGATAGAAAAAAGTTTTGACCTTTTTTCTTTTTGAGATATTTCTTGATAAACAACTTCAGATACCACTTTAACCAGTTCTTTGTAATCATCTTTCATTTTTTATTCCTTCTCGTCTTTTGTTTTAAACACTCACAATCTTTACACTACTACTACAACCTAGCCTGGTTGCTCCTGATTTAATCATTAATAAAGCTTCTTCGAAATTATGGATTCCGCCTGCTGCTTTAATCCCCATTTTAGGACCGACGGTCCGGCGAATTAAGGCAACATCATGGGCAGTAGCTCCGGCGGTAGAAAAACCGGTAGAGGTCTTTACAAAATCAAAACCAACTTTTTTTACCAATTGAGAAGCTATTACTTTTTCCTCGTCTGATAGTAAGCAAGTTTCAATAATAGCTTTAGTAGTGGTTGTGTTTCTACAAGCCGTCATCACCGCTCGCAAATCAGCTTCTACAGTTTTCAGATCACCATTTTTTAAAGCTCCCACATTAATCACCATATCTATTTCATCTGCTCCATTTTCAATAGCATTTCTTGTTTCATAAGCCTTTGTTCTACTGTCTGTTGCTCCTAAAGGAAACCCAACTACCGTACAAACTTTTACTTTAGTCCCTCTTAACTTCTTGGCACAATAGGCAGTCCAGGAAGAATTAATGCATACAGAATAAAAACCATACTGAACTGCTTCTTCACACAATTTCTTTATTTGCTCTTCTTTTGCTTCTGGTTTTAATAAAGTATGGTCAATATAACCAGCAATATCTGCCGGAGAATGAATCTTGGAATAAAGATCGGAATTTGTACTGACTTCACCTTTTAAAATATCGTTTGTACCAGAATCAAAAGATATTCTTTCAGAATTAGGTAGATTTTTTAATTTTGCTATTACTTCTTTGCTAATTCTATCAATTAGCTCTTTTTTATCCATAATCTAAAACCTCTGATCTTTAATATTTTAAAATATAACTTTGAACCATTACTAAAGATTAATAATTTCTTTCCAGGGCTATTATTTTATTAATTCTTCTCCAATGTCTTCCACCAGCAAAAGGAGTTTCCAACCAGACTTTTACCATTTCACGTAATTCGTCTGGTGTATGCAATGGTCCACCCAAAGTTAATACATTGGCATTATTATGTTCTCTGCTATTTACAATAGTTTTAATATTATAACACAGAGCTGCTCTTATACCCTTAACTTTATTGCAAGTCATCGATGAGCCAATACCTGCTCCATCAATCATAATTCCCCTTTCACATTCACCGCTAGCCACTTTTTTTGCTACTTTAACGGCAAAATCCGGATAATCTACACTTTCTTTACTATAAGTTCCTACATCTGTAATTCGATAGCCGATATTTCTAAGAAAATGCTTAAGAATTTCCTTCGCTTCATATCCTCCGTGGTCTGAACCAATAGCTACATATCTTACTTTGCTACTAACTTTATCAAGATTAATCAGCTGTTTTTGAGGTATGGTTGAAGAATACAATCCACTAACCACATTTTGAATAATTTTTACTTTATTTATATCAGTATTTATATCAGTCATTTTCTTTACCTTTATTATTAGTTTTATTAACTGAATCGACAATCCCTACGATCATAGTTCTAACTGGAGCAGTAGAATTGTTCATAATTAAACGAGAAGAATTCCCTTCATCGATCACCAGAACCGTATCTCCTATCCCTGCTTGGACAGTATCCAATGCTAAAATGGTCTTTCCTTGCAGTTCTTCTTTATCATTGACAGGTTGTACAATTAAAATCTTATAGCCTTGATACACCGGATGCTTTATAGTGGAAACCACATTACCGATTACCTTACCTAAAATCATAATTACTCTCCAATATTTACCTGATCAACTAGACCCATAATAGTTAAATCAGAAGGGTTAAACCAATTTTTAAGTCCCAAAGCTGCCTCTCTACCGCCTTCATAGAAAACAATATCATTTAAACCGGCCTGAACTGTATCGCAAGCCACCACAGGTTCTTCTACTTCTTCTAATTTTTCATTAAGGGGCTGTAATAATAATAGTTTTATACCCTGAAAAGAATCTACTTTCTGGGTACAAATAACATTACCAATCACTTTCCCCAGTTTCATCTTTAACCTCCAAATTCAGCCTATAAAAATTAAATTAATCGATAGTAAATAATCGTTAGTCGTTAGTCGTTAGTTCAAAATTCAAAACTTTTTTCGTATAAAGTATTGCTTTTAAAGTAGGGGTCGGATTTATCCGACCCGTTTTCATTGCGGGTTCGATAAATCGAACCCCTACAAAAAAAGAAATTCCTATACCATTAAATTTACTTTAGACAATTCTAAAATAACCTACCAGAACACATCGTCTTTCTCGAGTAAAAGTCCTTGCTCTGGTTAATCCTTCTCCGGTAGGTGTGGCAATAGTAAAAGAAGCATAGCCAGCTCCGCCAAAGCCTAATCCGCTATAACACGGTCCGTTCTTTATAAAGAGAGAACAGTTCATTAATTTCGCCATCTTGGAAAGTTTAGCAATATTCCGGGAATGAATAGAGGCGGTATGTCTAAAATTATGCTCACACTGCACCGCAAAATCTATAGCTTCATCAACACTATTAAAACGAACCAGAGGGATTACCGGCATAAGCTGTTCAGTCCAGACTAAAGGATGATAACGATCGACCTCACCAAGCAATATTTTAACCTGGTCAGAGATATTTAAACCAATATCTCGCGCAATCACACTGGCATTTTTTCCAATATATTTTTTGTTTGGTGTTCCCTCATGTCCCGGTTTTCCCGGGTCAGCAATTACCAATTTAGTTACTTTTTCAATCTGCTCTCCTTTTAGTTCATAAGCACCATTTTTTATCATTTCCTCTTTTAACCTATCCGTAATCTGAGAAACTGCTAAAATTTCTTTCTCACAAACACAGACAATGTTGTTATCAAACCCTGCCCCCTTAACAATGTCCCGGGCAGCTTTTTCCAGATCAGCGGTTTCATCAACGACACAGGGAGGATTTCCAGGTCCAGCAGCAATAACTTTTTTACCACTATTCATAGCTACCTTGACTACCTCTGGACCACCAGTTACTACCAATAATCTAATTTTGGGATGTTTCATTAAAGTTTGAGCTGAATCAATAGTTGGATTAGCAATAGCACATAAAGTATTGGGAGGTCCTCCAGCCTTCACAATAGCCTGATTAATTAAGGAAACTGTAAAACAAGAACTTCTCTTGGCCATAGGATGAGGGTTAAAAACCACGGTATTTCCACCAGCAATCATACTTATACCATTATTAATAATCGTAGAAGTGGGATTGGTAGATGGTATAATTGATCCAATAACCCCATAAGCTGCTCGCTCGGTTAGAGTCATCCCGTTATCATCAGTATAAGCTATAGGTTCAAGATCTTCTATTCCCGGTGTTTTTAAAGCAGCCAATCTATTTTTTTCAATCTTATCCTCTACCCGGCCAAAGGTGGTTTCCTCGACAGCCAATTTAGAAATTTCTTCCAGATTACTTATAATTATTTTGCGTATACTTCGGATTATCTCTCTTCGCTTTTCGAGAGTTAATTTTATCAGTTCAAGATGAGCAACTTCAGCGGCATCGACAGCAGCATTTACCTCATCAAAAATACCATCCTGATTTAAAGTGCTTATTGGTAAACTCTCTGGCATTTCTAGATCGAGTGTGGCACCTTCTAACTTATTAAGTACACTTTCGATTATTAATTTCAGCTCTTCTTCATTTATCTTCATAATCGATCACCTATCTAATAAATATTTATCTCTTATCTTTTTTTCACATTCAATCCATTAAAAATCTTAGCTTTAATAAATAAAATAAGGTTTAATCGCTGGATGAGGGTTAGGAATTATTACCTCTTTACAAAGCAGACCTTTACTACCTATTATCTTTACTGCAGCTTTAACTGCAGCTTCTACTTTATCTATATTTCCGATCATTTTAATATAAGATTTACCACCTATCCCCATAGCCAATCTAATCTCGCTAATTAGAACATTAGCAGTCTTAGCAGCTATATCCGCAGCTTCAATGCTGGCCACTGCTGAAAAAGATTCTACTACTGCTATCGCATCCCAAACTTTACATTCAACCGTACCAATGATGGCAGGAATAATCTGAGGGTGTAAATTAGGAATAAATAATTCATCAACCAGGTAACCTTCTCCAATTTCCTTGCCAGCGGTAAGAGAAGCATCAACAGATGCCACGTCACCAGTAAAAAGAACTATAAATTTTCCCGGACAAATCGTCCTCGCCTCTATTACTTTTACGGGAGAAGCTTTTACTATGCTATCTAATGCCTTTATACCTACTGCTATACTATTAAATTCTAATACTCCAAGAACGATTATATCCATTCTTTACCTATCTTTCCTTATTATTTTTTAATAATAATCCTTTCCTCGTCAATATAAGTTATTCTGCCTTTAATACTGGAATGTAACCGAGCACCTAATTTTTCCTTAGGAATTTCAGCAATAAGATCACCCTCATTTACTGGTTCATTAATTTTTACTACCGGCTCCGAAGGAACACCCGTATGTTGCTTAAGTAAAATCTCCACTTGATCGGGATCAGTTTCTATTACTCGTAATGGACGTTGACTATCTTCATCATATTTATCTAATCTCAAACGATTTTTAATCCGCGAACTGGGTATTTTTCTGTAGGCTCGCTCCGCTCGCTCTTCTCTGGAACTTTCTTTTTCCCCTGAAAATTTAGGTTGATATCCAGCGGCGAGAAGGTTCGCTTTAATTTTTTGATTTATAATTCTGGGTGACAATTCCATCGGGCAGGCAAATACCTCGCAAAGCCCACACTCGCTACACAAAAAGGCATTTTGAATAACTTCATAGGGAATATCAATTCCAAAATTAATTTGTCTCATAATTTTATGAGGATAAAGTTCATGACCTAACAAATAACGAGGGCACAAGTCGGTACAATAACTGCATTGACAACAGGCAGCTTTGCTTTGTTTGATAATATATTCAATCCTCATGGTTTTCTTTAAGACCAAAGGATGATCTTTAGGTAAAACCAGAATCCCGGTAGTAGTTTTAATTACTGGCGTATCGAGATCAAAAACTACCTTTCCCATCATAGGTCCCCCCACAATGACTACAAAATCTTCTAGAGTAGGTTCACAAAGATTTATAATTTCCCGGAAAGAAGTACCAATTCGTGCAGTTATAATACTCGGTTTTTTTACTTCTCCTATGCAGGTTAGCGTCCTCCTGGTAACTGCTTTACCTTTTTCAGCCCTATACACATTTCTCAGGGTCTCTACATTATTTACTAAACAACCTATATCTGGAGGGATTCTACCTTCCGGAATAACTTTACCAGTAATTTCTTGTATCAGGATAAACTCATCACCGACGGGATAATAATCCTCCAGAAGAAATAGTGATATATTTTTCTTTTCAGCGATAGTTTTTTCTAGGTTTCCGGCAATAGAAAGATATTTTTTTTTCAGGGCAATTATCCCTTTTTTTGCATCAGTCGACTGCATAACTAATTCTAAACCCTTTACCACCTCTTCTCCTACTTCTTCCATAATATATTTATCGTTGTAAAGAAGAGGCTCACATTCTGCTCCATTTCCAATTACTACCTCACATTTATTGGCCACTTTGATATGGGTGGGAAAACCAGCACCGCCAGCTCCCACTACTCCCATATTCCTTAGCACATTTTCAAGTGCCATAAGTTATTTCCCTTCTGGTAAACTAGATCTCCTATTTTTTAAAAACAACTTGGTTATATTCTTCTACCATATCGACAATTCCTACAATTACACAATCGACTGGTTTTTGATGGGTAATTTCGGTCTGTCTTGCAGAACTCCCTTGAGATATTATCACTATCTCTTCTACTCCTGCTCCAACAAGATCCACGGCTACCAAATAATCATCATCTACTTCTCCTTTATGGTTGCAAGTTTGGACCAGGAGACATTTTCTACCTTTTATTCCTACCTCCATCTGGGTACTAACTACCGTTCCCACAATTTTACCAAATATCATTTTAACCTCTTTTTTGGTTTCCTGAAATTTTAAGAATATATAAATTAGTCGATAGTGAATAGTCGTTAGTCGTTAGTTCAAAACTCAAAACTTTTTTCGTATAAAGTATTGCTTTTTTAAGTAGGGGTCGGATTTATCCGACCCGTTTTCATTGCGGGTTCGATGAATCGAACCCCCGTTTTCACGAGGGCAGGCCCCTACGGAAAAAGGAAATTCCTATACAATTTAATTATTTTTTATAGACATATTTCCCGTTAATATCTATAGAATCGACTATAGATATTATAGTTGCATCACTTGGTTTTCCTTCAGTAGCAGCGGTCATCCGGGAACTACTTCCAGCTACATAAAAGACTACTTCTCCTAATCCTGCTCCCACGCTATCCATGGCTACCAAATAATCATCCTTCCCCTGCATATTAGAAGGGTTAATTTTCTCCAGAAGTAAAAATTTTATACCCTCAATTTTCGGTTCTTTCCTGGTTGATACAACCGTACCTACTACTTTTGCTAGTATCATATTTTTTCCTCCTGTATTATAATTGTCTCAATTAATCAGTACTCATTTTTTCTTTTTTGCTTTTGACTAGACCTCTGCCTAAAGGAAGAACTTCATCTACATTACTATGTGGTCGTGGAATAAGATGTACAGAAATCACTTCACCAACTTTTTGAGCCGCTGCGTTTCCAGCATCAAGAGCAGCTCGAACAGCTGCTACATCACCACGAACAATTGCAGTAGTATATCCTCCACCAATTTTTTCATAACCTACTAATTCTACTCTGGCTGCTTTTAACATAGCATCTGCTGCCTCTACCATTGCAGTGAATCCTCTCGTTTCAATCATTCCTAATGCATCTGTATAAATATCCATTTTTTTTAAAACCTCCTTAATGTTATTTTTATAACAAAATATTATCCTTTTCTAACATCTTAACCTATTAATTTAAGTATGTCAAGAGCTTTGGGTAAAATAAATTTTTTAATGTAGAATATTTATCATTTAATGGTTATTTCCCAAAAAGCCAAAAATATTTTCAAAAGATTTTATATAGCAATACCGGGTCGGATAAATCCGACCCCTACATTCCCCTACATTACCATTCCCCGATCAGGTCGAGGACAGGTTTGTTTACTTTTTGGATTACAACCATTTAATAAAATTAAGAAATATTATCTTTCTATTATTTAGATAAGCTACTATTCTCTTTTTAATTTATTTATATATCCACTCTCTCTAAAAAATTCAAGAGGGTTTAAAGGAACCCCCATCTCTTCCCTTACTTTAAACAAAAGAGGCTTTATATCAGTTTCAAAAGCTTCAGTTAGTACCTTCTCCGCCATAATTATATCTTCGTTTTGTTGGAATTTTCTCAAAGATTTTCTATCTACAATTAGGGCTTTGGCATAGGTTTTTTGAATATTTTCCACACTTTG
>PFIP01000065.1 GCA_002782675.1 Candidatus Infernicultor aquiphilus | reverse complement strand
CCGCGGCAATGTTATAAATAGAGCCATTAGGATTGGCCTCAGTAGTTATCTCCCCTTTAGCATCACAATATCTAAGAACAATCTGATTATTCTTAATAAGTTCTCTTAAGGTATTTTTATCTACGTAATAATTCCCTTCGCCATGAGCAATAGGTATCTTTAAAACCTGCTCCTTTTCACAAAGGTGAGTATAAGGAGTACTATTATTTTCCACCTTAAGGTATAAATAACGACATAAGAAATGTAAACAGTTATTTTTAATTAATAGACCCGGTAGCAAATCTGCCTCTACTAGAATTTGAAATCCATTACAAATTCCCAATACTAACCCACCGTCATCGGAATACTTTTTTACTGCTTTCATAATCGGTGAAAATCTAGCTATCGCTCCTACTCTTAAATAATCACCATAAGAAAAACCACCGGGAAGAATTATACCATTATAACTCTCTAAATTAGTCTCCCTATGCCAGATAAAGTCTACCTGCACTTTTAAAACATCTCTCAGGGCATAAAAACAATCATAATCACACGTTGAACCAGGAAATTGGATTACCCCAAACTTCACCTATAACACCTCAATTTTATAACTAAAATCTTCTATCACTGGATTGGCCAATAATTTTTTACACATATCTTCAACTCTTTGACGGACTATTTTTTGAGTTTTAGCTTCTATCTTAATATTTAAACATTTTCCTATCCTAACTTCTTTTACTTCTCCAAATCCTAATGATTCTAAAGCATTTTGCGTAGCTGCTCCTTGAGCATCTAAAACTCCTTTTTTTAAATTAATAAATATATTTACCGACCACATTTTACCCTCCTTTATGCAAATTAACCAATTCGCCGATTCTCCAATTTACCAATTTACACTTCGTAGGACAGGCGTTCCCCGTTTTCACGAGGACAGGCTCGCCTGTCTATTATTACACTATCCCCGCTAAACTCTATTTATTATTCGACTTGTTTCTTCTAATACTTTTCGCATAGAAGGAATGTTCTTAAACCATTTCCTCCCGGTAATTTCATTAGTAAAAGCACAATAGGCCATTGTAATTAGCTCTCTTAAATCAGGGGGTAAAGGAGGTGGAGCAAGGTCTACTTTATTTTTCCAGTTCAATTTATCTTTCTTTTTTACCTCAATAATCTCTTGGTACCAAGAAGTCTTTCGATAAAATATCCGAGCAATCTCTTTACTTACTGGAATTCCATCAAAAGTGAAGCGACACTCATCTAAAGTACCCAGAACATCTACTAATAAAAGATTTCTCTTCTCATCAAACCCAAACTCTATCTTACCATCTTCATATTTTAAACCTATTTTTTCTACTTCTTTAGTTATTAATTTATTAACCAATAAGGTTATCCTTTTTATCTCTTTAATATCATCATCTTTAAAATTAACTATCTCCTTAGCTTCTTTCCAATTCAGATATCGATCACTGGATTCAAGCTTGGTAGAAACATCTAAAAAAGGTTGGTTTAAAGTTTGACCAGAGAGGGGAATATCTTTCAAACCTAACTCTTTTAATTTTAAATTCCCTTCTTTTAATCTTTTAAATACACTGGAGCCTTCCGGAAGAGATTTGCGGTAAATAATCTCCAGAGGAATTAAAAAATTATTGTTTTCATGCTTATAAATGGAATAATTATAAAAATTATCTTCTGGTTGGGGTGGTAGTACTCTAATCAATTTTACTTCCATAACCTCAACTGGTTCTTTAATATCAACTAACCTATTTAACTTACCATCTTCTACTAAACCCTGATAATGTGTTTTTATTCCCATAGTTTCCAGTTTTTCAAAAAAATAAGCAGCTGAAAGGCACAAAGATTTACCTTTGTTTTCTATCTGGTCAGGCATCTCCCCCCAATCAAAGACTGAGTAACGATCGGAAAAAACAAATCTTCCTCTACCACTTTTGTTTTTTAATGGCTTTTCTAATACTATTAAATCTTTTACACTCCCCATTAATCAATGCTCCCCTCTACAAATTAACCAATTTGCCAATTAGCCAGTCAGCCAACGAGCTGTGTAATGTGTGATGTGTAATATGTGACATGTAATAAGTAACTTGTTTTTATAACCTTTTAACTCTCAACTCGTTACCCATTACTTATTACTAATCACTGCATTCTAAAGCAATCTGCTCTTTTTTTGTTCTTTACTATATATATACTAATTTTGCTTCTGACTCCCGGATTCTGGCTTCTGACTTCTATCCTATTTATTTATTACACATTACATATTACTTATTACACGTTACTGTATTTTAATATCTTTTATCTTCTGAACCATAGCTTTTTTATAATTTTCAAGTTTTTTTCTTAACTCAATATTATTAATTGCTAATATCCTGGCGGCCATAAGTCCGGCATTTTTTGCATTTCCTATCCCCATGGTGGCCACTGGAACCCCAGCGGGCATCTGAACCATAGATAATAAAGAATCAAGACCCCCCATTACTTTCGTCTCTATAGGAACGCCTATTACCGGTAAAAGTGTTTGGGAGGCTATCACTCCAGGTAAATGAGCTGCTCCACCGGCCCCAGCAATTATTACTTTAAATCCTTTTTCTTCTATTTGTTCTATATATTCAAATAATAAATCAGGAGTCCGATGAGCAGAAAGCACTTTCATTTCATAAATAATGCCTAATTCATCAAGTACTTCTGCTGCTTTTTTCATAGTATCTAAATCTGAAGTACTCCCCATAATTATTGCTACTTTCTCCATATTATTCTCCTTCATCAATATTTATCTCATAATTCTTTTTGAAAATTATATTTATCTCCAAATAAAAAACCCAGGCAACAGAAATTCCGTTAGAGTGGAACCTCTCCGCCTGGGCTTTTAATCCTCCGGTGTAGTATAAAATAAATATACTTTGCACCACTCGGTTCTAATCTTATTCTCTTATTCTAATTTTATTATTAGAATCTTGCTCAGAATAAGCGAATCCCTAAGGTGCACTTCCACCCGTAGCCTATTGTGATTTACGGTCACATGGTAGAAACACTCTTGCCATATCCAAGAGTTTATACGAGCATCTATAATTTAATTTTTAAAATTTTCTTTAAGTAAAATATAACATTAATAACTTTTAATGTCAAACATTTATGGTAGGTTATCCAGGACATATTTACAATTTTTAAACTGTGGATATTCTAAGTATATCAAATTAGACTACGACATTAAAAAATCATTGCTTTTATAAATTCTTCCTGAAAATCGAGGCGGGAGGATAATTCCACATATTTAACTTTTTTAGATATTTCTTCGCTTACTTCTCTCATCTTATTAGAGCATAATGTTATCTCTGCTCCTCTTCCTGCTGCATTGCCGACTGATTCTATTTTCTTTAATGGTAAATTAGGGAGTAATCCTATCCTTACTGCACTTTTTTTATCAATAAAATTACCAAATGCCCCAGCCAGTAATATTTCTTGAATATCTTCTAGGGGAATATTTACTTCTTTTAAAAGTATTTTTATACCCGCAAATATTGCAGCCTTAGCTAATTGTACTTCTCTAATGTCTCTCTGGGTAAGATAAAGGGGTTTCCCATTTTCTGTTTCCTTACCTTTCACTAAAAGAAATTTATTGCCTTTTTGTCCTTTAATAATTCTTTTTCTAATCTCTTCGCTCAGTTCGGAATTACCTTCTTCTCTACCTATAAGTTTACCACTCTTATTGATCAGTCCTAATTTGAGTAATTCAGCAATTAAGTCAATTA
>PFIP01000173.1:3821-4362 GCA_002782675.1 Candidatus Infernicultor aquiphilus | reverse complement strand
GAGTTGCATATGGCCCATTTTTCTCAGTTAAGTATTAATGAACGTGAAGAGGTCAGCCTTGGAGTAGCCCAAGGGTTAAGTAAAAGCTATATTGCGCTATCTCTTGGCCGATCATCTAGTACCATCTGTCGCGAAGTCAACCGTAACACTGCCAACGGGCAAGTTTACAGAGCGGTTAAAGCTCATCATCGTGCTATTAAGTTAACTCATCTTGCCCGTAAAAACCGAAAAATGGATATCAATCTACCGTTAAAACACTACGTTCTTGAACACCTGGACCAATTATGGTCACCAGAACAGATTGCTAAACGCCTAAAAATATTGTATCCTATAGATATGACAATGCAAATCTCGCATGAAAGTATCTATTCGTATTTATATGTTCAGCCGCGAGGGACCTTACGTAAAGAATTAGTTAAATGTTTACGGCGCCATCATATCAACCGCCGTCCACGCGGAGGCAAGTCCCGTAAGAATTGCGCCTCTATTCAAGACTATCTAAGTATTGAAGAACGTCCTGCTGAAGTTGCCGATCGGATCA
>PFIP01000173.1:0-3802 GCA_002782675.1 Candidatus Infernicultor aquiphilus | reverse complement strand
TTTCGCTAAAGAATTTAAGCATCTTCCCAAAGGCTTAAAGCGTTCTCTAACCTATGACCAAGGCCAGGAAATGGCAGAACATAAACTTTTTACCAAGAGCACGCAGATTCAGGTTTACTTTGCGCATCCACATTCACCTTGGGAGCGAGGCACCAATGAAAACACCAACGCTTTGATTCGTCAATTTTTCCCCAAGGGTACGGATTTTTCAAAAGTTTCACTTAAAAATATCAAACGGGTACAAGATATGTTAAACGACCGGCCGCGGAAAACTTTAGGTTTTTTAACTCCGCATGAGGTCTTCGGAAAACTGTTGCATTAGCAACTTGAATCTACCGTGTCCCTATTTTATTTTTATTATTTTATTAAGATATTGTGTGTAAAAAAATTAGAATATCTAATGTCAAGGGTTGGCTCAAAAGATTAAATATATTCCTTTATATTTTTGCCTTTAAGATTTATTAAATTTTATCTTTTTAAAATCTATTTCTTTTATATTTTTAGGAATATTAAAATATTCTAATAACTTGTTCCAATCTTTATCTCTAATAGTAACTACTTCTTTTAAATAAAAGCTAACCCAAATATTACCAATTTTAGACTTAAGCGATTCTTTATAGAGTTTGCTTTTTGTGATATTTACATATGTTTCATCAATATCAATTCCAATAAACCTTCTGCCTAATCTTTTTGCTGCAATAACTGTTGTTCCAGTTCCGACAAATGGATCGAATACAATATCATTTTCATCTGTACTCATTAGAATTATTCGTTCTAACAAATGTATCGGTAATTGACATGGATGTTCATCTCTATATTTGTTGTGTTTTATACGATGAATATCTGTCCAAACATCAGAAACTAATGGGCCAAATGAGTGTAAGCTCGCTTTTTTCCCACCATAATCTTTTAGGAGATAGTCACATTTTCTGCATCGTTTATGCGGATAACGAATTTCATAAAACTTACTTTTTTTTAAATCCTTCACATAATACAAAATACCATAATGAGAAGGTTGTAAGGTTTTTCCCATTGGTGCAGAAGGTGCATCCCAGGCAATCCAATGTTTAAAGTATGCGATTTCATTTAAAAAACTTGAATAATAGGTTAGCCATTTAGGAATATTATGTACAAATATAGAGCCAGTAGGCTTTGTAATTCTAACCATTTCATATATCCACTGTTTACACCAAGCCAAATACGTATTAAATTCCTTATTATCTTTATATCCATTATATTTCTTCTTTAAATTAAAAGGAGGATCTGCAAATGTTATGTCTACTGAATTATCTGGAATATTTTTTATAACTTCCAAACAATCCCCCAAAATTATCCTATTAATATATTCATTGATCATTAACAAGTAGCTCCTTTAATAATTGCTTAAATCGTTCTAACTCTTCTTCATGAAATGTAAAAACATCCTCATAAGCTGTTACCATTCTTTTTAGGTCATTCTTTCTTACATACCAACCAATACCATCAACGAAACCTAAAAAATGAGCATCAGAATAATGTTCTTTAATTAAAGAATCAATTGAAATTTCTGCCTTTGACTTATCACCTTGACCTGAAGATGTGGTAACTAAATATGAGCACTCAATAATTATTTTTGGGCTCATTTTGTTAGGAATGATAAAGTCCATTCTTCGTTTTTCATCTGGAGCATTATTTATTAGTTCTCCTAAATCTCCCCCCTCAAATCCGATTCCCATTTCATCCAGAATATTTTCGATAACTACTTCCGGATTATTCTCTTTCTTGCCTGAATAGGAACCTTTTTCTTTATAACGAATCAATGTATCAATCAACGCATCTATTTCGAAATTTAGCTTTGAAATACTCAATTTCTTAAGTTCAAATAGGGGCAACGCCTTAGAAAAAATTGGAATTGTGGAACCTTCAAAAAATATATTCACCAAACCTTTTCTAAAAAACTCACTTTCTCGTACCTTCTTTTGAATTTTACTATCAGACCATTCCTTAATATTCTCTCTATCTCTTATTTCTGCATCTGTTATCCATTTATCTTTATTAATAAGAGCATTCAATTCAGGGTCATCAACTATTCTCATAAAAGTTATAAGTCTTTTCAGACTCTCGTTTGAAAAACCCGTTAATGCAAGTAAGGCTCTTAATCCATTCTCCTTTTTATAAATTAAGTCTTCAAATAGTTCTTTCTTCAAACCTCTATTTTGGATTTGATTCTTTAAGACAAGTAAAGTCTCCTTGATTGAGTTAACATAACCTTCATAAATTTGTTCGAATTCTCTATTGTAAAAATAGAAAGTATTTTTTGTAATAACAGTACTAAATTTTTCTTGAATATTTTTCATTTACTCTATCTCTTCCCTTTTTTGAAAAAATAATATATATTCATCCTTCATTGTATTCCTCATTCCCTTTATGGGCTTTAAAATACTTTTAACCAATATTAAATTATATTTTTTGCACGATTCTATTATTTTATTCTCCAATCTAATACCCCCAGTTTGATTTGTATTAGACCCTATAATCATTACAAAATATTTATCTTCCTTTAAGACCCTTGAAACTTCCAAACATACCCGGTCCATATCTTCAAAATAATTTTTTAGTCGTTCATCTTTATTTTTACCAACCAATCCAATCATTTTACCTCTTATACCATCAATATTATACCCTAAAAATTTTAATTGAGCTTCATCATTTTTTACATAATCAATCGCGAATGAATATGGCGGTGATGTAATTACTCCATCAATTGAATGATCTTCTAATGGTATTTTCATAGCAGTAGCATTTTCTAAAATATTAACGGTTCCTAAACTACTTATGTATTTAGTACTATTTAGTATAAAATTAACAATCGTATCCTCATATCTTCTAAGAACTTTTGTAAAAAGTTGTCTATGGTTAGAACTAACTACCCTTTTAGAATATCCCAGAGAATCTAAGAAAGCAAGTAATGCCAATTCATAAATCTTTAATTTTTCATTATCAGTAATTTTTTTTAATTGTATTTTTATATCGTTAACATTAAAAAAATTAAATAACTGCTCTGATTTATTAGAAATTCCTTTTAATAATTCAATATTTACTGATAAACTTTCATGTTTTACTTTAGTCATAAATTGACAAAAAGGACTTAAATCAATTGCGTAAGAGTTTATTCCCATTAATGCGGATTCAATATTTGTAGTTCCACTACCACACATTGGGTCTAAAATAATTTCTCCTTTTTTTATTCCAATGATATTTATCAAAGCTTTAATTAATTGAGGATGAAACTTCCCACGATAAGGAAACAATCCATGTGTTGCATAGCCTGTAGAAAACAATCCATTTTCAAAGTAAGCTTTTGTGCTTGCTGACCGATTATCTATAAACGCTTTAGCGGTATGGTTATACATTAAAAAATGTTTTGTAAGTCTACCATCAACAGATTTAAAATAAGCTAATCTTTCCAATAAATCGCTTTTTGGCAGACAATTATATTCCAAATAAGCTAACTCAAACTCAAATAATTCATTTACTGATGGTAATAATTCTACTTTGCTATCAAACAAATTTCGTGTGGGCGATGCTAATTTATAGAATTCTTTATTTTTAATCATTTATTATCTCCAATATGTTTTAATAAATTTTATGTTAATAATATATGAGTCCCCTCTAAAAAACCCCATCAAGCAAATTGCCAACATTTTATTTCAAAATTAGGCAATTGGTGGAATTTGACCATAAAAAAGACGAAACGAAAAATATTGCGCAATTTCTTGACCAATTTGAAACAAGTTTTTAAAAAACAGAAGGTTTCCGGCCT
>PFIP01000051.1 GCA_002782675.1 Candidatus Infernicultor aquiphilus | reverse complement strand
TCTTCATAATAATAAATCATATTCCTTTATTTAAGGTATAGGAATTATTGAAATTCCTATACCTTAATATAACCATAATTTACGATCAAGACTCCGATATTGAATAGCTTCGGATAAATGAGAAATCTCTATCTTCTCTGATTGTTCTAAATCAGCTATTGTTCGAGCAACTTTTAATATGCGATCATAAGCTCGCGCACTTAAATTTAACTTATCTATTGCTTTGTAAAGTAAATTTTTAGCATTATCATTAATCTTACAATATTTTTCAATCTGTTTTTTTGACATTTGAGCATTACAAAAAATAAAACCCCCACCAAATCTTTCCCTCTGAATTATTCTTGCCCTTTCTACTCTTTGTCTTATAGTAAAGGAATTTTCTATGGAATTTTTTTCCATAACCTCGCGACAATTTATACGAGGAACTTCAATATGAATATCTATTCGATCTAGTAGAGGTCCTGATATTTTTGAACGATAGTTAATAATCTGAGAGGAACTACAAGTACAGGTCTTAACCGGATCGCCAAAAAAACCGCAAGGACAAGGATTTAAAGATGCTACCAGCATAAAAGAAGAATTGTAAGTAACAGAATTAAGAGAACGTGAAATAGTGACCATACCATCTTCTAAAGGTTGACGCATAGACTCCAAAGCTCTTCGAGAAAACTCAGGTAATTCATCCAAGAACAATACTCCATGGTGAGACAAACTGATTTCTCCTGGTTTAGGAATCCTACCTCCACCAATTAAGCCAGAGTTACTGATGGTATGATGTGGCGCCCTAAAAGGTCGATCTATAATCAAAGGCATATCTGGGGGCAATAAATTTGCTATACTGTATATTTTGGTAATTTCTATTGATTCTTCTAAAGTTAAAGAAGGGAGGATAGTTGGAAGTCTACGCGCTAACATGGTTTTTCCGGAACCTGGTGGACCGATCATTATAACATTATGACCCCCAGCTGCTGCTACTTCTAAAGCCCTTTTGGCATGTTCCTGACCTTTGACCTCAGCAAAATCTATTTGGTTATCATTATTATGGGTAAAGATATCGTCGGTGTTAACTAATACTGGTTCTAGAGAAATTTTTCCATTTAAAAATTCAACTACCTCGTAAAGTGAGCCAGTAGTGAATACATCTAATTGTTTAATGATTCCTGCCTCTTTTGCATTTGCTGGTGGGACTATTAATTTCTTTTTACCTAATTTTTTAGCCGTTAAGGCAATAGGAAGTACTCCACTCACTGGTTTAATGCTTCCATCTAAAGATAATTCACCTATAATTAGATAATTATCTAATAGATTTGAATTAATTTGTCCACTGGCAGCTAAGATACCTAAAGCAATGGGTAAATCAAAAACAGGACCCTCTTTTTTGATATCTGCTGGAGCAAGATTTACGGTGATTCTTTGTAAAGGAAATTCAAATTCAGAATTTTTTATAGCAGAACGAACTCTTTCTCGAGATTCTTGAACTGCTGTATCAGGTAATCCTACAATATTGAATAAAGGTAATCCTGGATGAATATCAACCTCGACTTCTACTATAAAAGCATCTACTCCAAATATGGTCGCACTGTATAGTTTAGATAACAAAAAAACACCTACTTTTATCGTATATATTATTAATTAAAAGGATTATTATTACTATCCAGATAGAAGGCATTCTTAATATGTTTTATATCTTTTATGGTTTTAGGTTTAGAGATCTTAATCAATATTACATCAAATCGAGAATTTATTTGCCCAAGATGGTATTTAGCTAAATAATTTAAAGCATTTTTAATTATTTTTTTTTGCTTAATAAAATTTACTGCTTCTTCAGGATAGCCAAATTTGTCAGAGCATCTAGTTTTAACTTCAACAAAGATAATATTATTCTTGTATTCACTAATAATATCTATTTCACCTAAAAAAGTACGGTAGTTTATTTCTCTAATTCTATATCCCTTTGCTTTTAAATATTTAGAAGCTGCTTCTTCACCGATTTTCCCTATATTGCTCATTTTTAAATAATAAATCCTAACCCATTTCTAATCTATCATTATAGCTATATCGTAATTACCCGATTATAAGATTTTCTATGTATTTCTACAAAACCATATTTTTTTAATGCTTTTATATGTTCTTCTGTTCCATAACCTTTATTTTTTTTAAAATAATATTGGGGATATTTTTGGTCGTATTTAATCATTATATTGTCTCTATAAACCTTAGCAATTATGGAAGCAGCAGCAATTGATATACTTTTATCTTCTCCTTTAATCAGTGGTAATTGGAAAATTTTTAGATGAGGAATTTTAAAGCCATCTACTAATAAATAATCAGGCACTTTTCTCAAATTTAAAACAGCTTTTTTCATTGCCAAGAAAGAAGCTTGAGCAATATTTATTCTATCAATGATTTCAGCTTCTACAATTCCAATCCCTATATCTTTCGCTTTATTTAAGATAGAATAATATAATTCGGTTCTTTTTTTCGAAGTTAATTTTTTAGAATCCTTGATATAAGGAATAAATAATTGACTGGGCAAAATTACTGCAGCAGCAACTACTGGTCCAGCTAATGAACCTCTGCCTGCTTCATCTATACCAGCAATCAGAGAATAACCTTTATTTATTAATCTATTTTCATAGCTATAAAGATTATAAACCCTTATTATCTCTGAATATAGTTTTTCTATTTTCTTCTGGTAATTATAAATAATTGATTCTGTTCTTTTTATTGTTCTATTCTTCTTTGTCTTGAATTATATTTCATGATCTTTTTTCTTTAACTGTGCTGCTCTTTCCGACTCTATTTCTCAGGTAATATAATTTTGCTCTTCTGGTTTTTCCTTTTTTTAAAACTACTATTTTTGCAATATTTGGTGAATGTAGTTGAAATATTTTTTCTACCCCAACACCTTTAGATACTTTTCTTACTGTAAATGTTTCCTTACTTCCACTATGTTTTTTAGCTATTACTATTCCTTTAAAAATCTGTACACGTTCTTTTGTACCTTCAATAATTTTTTGATATATTTCTACTGTATCACCAGGTGCAAATACGCTATTTTCTTTTTTTAACTGTTCTTCTTCCAATTGTTTAATGTAATCTGGCATATCATATCTTCCTTCCTAGTTATTTTTCAAGATATTCAAGGGGAATTCTTCCCCTTGAATATCTTGTCTTTAATATTCTTCATAATAATAAATCATATTCCTTATTTAAGGTATAGGAATTATTAAAATTCCTATACCTTAAATAATTATACTTTCCATATAAGTACTAATCTTCTTTTAAATTATTCTCTATTTCTTTGAGTAAACCTATTTCAGCTTTAGACAATTTTTTATTTACAAAAATTTCAGGCCTTCTAATTAAAGTTCTTAAAAAAGACTGCTTTTCTCTCCATTTCTCAATTTCTTTGTGGTTTCCTGAGAGTAATATTTCGGGAACTTTTAATCCTTTATACTGATCTGGTCTAGTATAATGTGGAAAATCAAGGGATCCATTATAAAAAGAATCATTAATCATAGATTCTTCTTTCCCTAAAACTCCAGGAATCATTCTAGATATTACATCTACCATCAACATAGCTGGTAATTCTCCCCCAGTAACCACAAAATTACCAATGGATATTTCTTCTGACTTTAGAAACTGAGGTATTCGTTCATCTATACCTTCATATCGACCACAAATAATTAATAATCTTTTTTCTTTCGATAATTTTTTAGCCATTTCTTGGTTAAATATCTTTCCTTGTGCAGAAGTAATTATAATCTTTAAAGGTAAAGAAAGTTCATTATTTTTTTTTATCATTTCCACAGCATCACAAATTGGTTGAGGTTTTAAAACCATGCCAGGTCCTCCACCATAAGAGTAATCATCTACAGTTTTATGTTTATCTATGGCAAAATCCCTAAGGTCAATTAGATTTATTTTTATTAAACCTTTTTCTTGAGCTCTCTTTAATATACTTTCGGAAAAAGGACCTATAAACATATTCGGAAAAATAGTTAATATATTAATTTCTAAATAATTATTGGTCATATTAATCCATCCAATACCTTTATAGTAATTCTCTTTTTTTGTAAATCAATATTCTTTACCACTTCTCGAATAGCTGGTATAAATAGTTCTCTTTTATCCTTATTTTTAACTATATATACATCATTACTTCCGGTGCTTATTATATTTTCTACTTTTCCTAGAAAATCATCTTTATCAGTGTATACTTCGAGACCAATTATTTCAAATATAAAATAAGTATCTTTTGATAATTTTATAGCATTTATTTTTTCAACTTCCAGAAAAGAACCCACTATCATTTTGGCTTTTTCAATACTTTCTATTTCTGCTAATTTTAAAATAATGGTATTTTTATTAATCCTTAGTTTATTTATTTTTAATATTTTTCTATTATTACCCTTTCTTATAAAAACACTGTTTAATTCCTTAAATCTATTGGCTGAATTAGTAAAAGGAATAACTTTTATTTCTCCTTTATTTCCTTGGGTAGAAATCACCTTACCAATTATAATAAATTCCTCATTCAATAAAATTACTCCCTTAGGTATAAAAAAATTTAATTAATAATTTCGATAATTACTCGCTTATTATCTTTTTGTGCTGCTGCATTTATAATAGTTCTAATTGATTTTATATTTCTACCTTGCCTTCCAATTACCTTGCCTAGATCATCAGGGTCAACTTTTACTTCAAATATCAATGTCTTTTCACCAACAACTTGGCTTATCTCTATTTTATCTGGTTTATCTACTATACCTTTTATTATTAATTCAATAAGTTCTTTCAAGGTTATCTCCTAATAATTTTATCTATTTTTTTGATATTCCTTCTTTCTTAAATAAATTTTTAACCGTCTCTGAAAGTTGAGCACCTTTTTCAATCCATTTTAAACTTGCTTCTTTATCAACTTTAAAAATATACGGGTCAGAAATTGGTTGGTAATATCCTAACTGTTCAATAAATCTTCCATCACGGGGCTTCCTCGAATCAATTACTACTACTTTGTAGGAAGGTTTCTTCTTACCACCTTCTCTTCTAAGTTTAATTTTTACTGACATTTGTTTTTCCTCCATTCTATTATTTACATTTTTTATTCCTTATCTTTTGTGGGCACGATGCATCGTGCCCCTACTTCATTTTTTTATAATTATACTTTGTATTCTTTTTTCTTTACACAATGCTAATGACTATTCACTATTCGCTAACGACTAATTTAATTAAAAGATAAATTTTTTATTTTTGAGCCTTTTTTAAATACCTCTTTTATTTGATAAAACTGTTTTAACAATCTATTTACTTCAAATATTTGTGTTCCACTCCCTCTAGCTATTCTTTTCCTTCTACTTCCGTTAATTAGATAAGGGTTTTCTCTTTCTTCAATAGTCATAGAACTTATAATGGCTTCAATTTTTATTAATTCACTATCTTTATTTTCTAATTTTTCAAGATTTATATTATTTTTTATATTACTAAATCCTGGAATCATATCCATAATCTGATTTATGGAACCAATATTTTTCATTTTTTTTAATTGAAAATAAAAATCATTTAAATCATAATTATGATTCTTTATTTTTTTATCTATTTTTTTTAATTCATTTTCATTATAAACGTTTTCGACTTTTTCTATTAGAGTTAATACATCACCCATTCCTAATATCCGGGAAGCCATTCTTTCTGGGTAAAAAACTTGAAAATTGTTAACCTTTTCACCTATTCCAATAAATTTAATAGGTACTCCTAATACTTTTTTTAAAGATAAGGCAACTCCTCCTCGAGCATCACCATCCAATTTAGTTAAAACAATACCATTTACTTTGATTTTATCACAAAATACTTTAGCTGAATTTATGGCATCTTGTCCAGACATCGCATCAACTATTAATAGTTTTTCTTGAAGGAGAATACTTTTATTAATTTCTTGTAATTCATTCATCAATTTTTCATCTAGATGCAATCTTCCAGCTGTATCAACAATTAATATATCGTAATTCATTTTTAATGAATACTTTATTGCTGCTTGAATAATATTTACTGCATTTTCAGTTTTTCCCATAGAAAAAACTGGTAGATTACATTTTTCACTTAATGCTTGCAATTGTTCAACAGCTGCGGGTCTATATACATCAGTTGCTATTAAAAGTGGCTGGTGGCCCTTTTCCCTTAAATAATAAGCTAATTTTACACTTGTACTTGTTTTACCACTCCCCTGTAATCCTACTAACAATATTATGGTAGGAGGGATAGAATTTATTTTTATATCACTTTGCGTAGAACCTAATATTTTGGTTATCTCTTTATTTACAATTTTTATAATTTGTTGAGTAGGTGTTAAACTTTCGGATATTTTTTCCTGTTGTATCTCATTATATAAACTATCCATAAATTCTTTTACTACTTTATAATTTACATCAGCTTCTAGTAAGGCAATACGAATATCATGAAGACAATTTTTTATATCATTTTCATTTAATTTTCCCTTATTTCTGATTTTATTAAATATGGTTTGAAATTTATTAGTTAAATTAACAAACATAAAAAAACTCCTCTTAATATTAGTAGTTCATCTATTCATATCTATTCGGTTAAAATGCCTTTATAAGTATATAGAAAATCATCTTTAGTGTCAATCAAGAAGAGCTTCAATAAATTTATTCGTCTCAAAATCGTATAAATTATTTAATTTTTCTCCCCAACTAATTAGTTTAACCGGGATATTTAATTCTTTCTTTATGGCAATTACTATCCCCCCTTTGGCTGTTCCATCCATTTTAGTAAGAACAATTCCGGTTACCCCTAAAAATTTTTTAAAAGATTTTGCTTGTTCTATAGTATTTTGCCCCATCGTAGCATCTATTGTTTGCAATATCTCTAAAGAAAAATTATCGGCCTCTTTTTGAATTACTCTTTTTACTTTTTCTAATTCATTCATTAAATTTATTTTGGTATGAAGTCGACCAGCAGTATCAATGAGAATTATATTTTTCCCCCTGGCCTTAGCTGCATTGATACCATCATATACTACGGAAGCTGGATCAGCACCTTCTTTGGTATTTATCATCTCCACTCCTGCTTGATCAGCTAAAATCTTCAGTTGCTGTATTGCTGCTGCCCTAAATGTATCTGCAGGAACTAATAAAATATTTTCATTTTTATTTTTTAGTCTATAAGCAATCTTTCCCGTTACCGAAGTTTTTCCTGAACCATTTACTCCCACTATCATTATTATATTTAATCCATTTTTTATAATATTAATTTCTGAAGGGGGTGAATTTAAAATATTTATCAAGAAATATTTTAGTTTTTCTTTAAAAAAAATAAAGTCATTTTCTTGGTATTCTCTCAAATCAATTTTATTAAATTTACTTATTATCTCTAAGGTAGCAGAGGTCCCTAAATCAGATAAAATTAATAATTCCTCTAATCTCTCTAAAAAATCTAATTTATTTTGTGAATGGCTAAATATAAAATTTAATTTATTAACTAATTCTTCTCTCGATTTACTTAGTCCTTTTTTAAATTGATACAATATATTACTAAAATTCATTATTTTTCGACATTTCCTTTTATTTATTTTAAAATTTCACTGAAACTAATTTGGAAATACCTGATTCTTCCATCGTTATACCATATAATGTATCCGCTGCTTCCATTGTACTTTTCTGATGAGTAATAATAATCAATTGCGACTTATTTAAATCCTCTCCTTTTAACAGAGAGGCAAGTTTTTCAGCATTTATTTCGTCTAAGGATGTATCTATTTCATCAAAAAAGCAAAAAGGACTAGGATTTACTTTCCATAAGGCAAATAAAAGTGCTATAGCAGTTAATGCTTTTTCGCCAGAAGATAGTAATTCAATATTTTGCATTTTCTTCTCCGGAGGATGAGCAATTATATCTATCTCTGATTGTAAAATATTTTTATTGAAATTAAGAATTAAATCTCCTTCTCCGCCAGAAAATATTTTCTTGAATATTTCATTAAAATATAATCTTACTCTATTGAATGTTTCTTTAAATCTTTCCATAGCAATTTGGTCTATTTCTGAAATTAATATTTTCAAATATTTTTTTGCCTCACCTATTTTGTTATATTTTTCACCTAACAAATTATAGCGCTGCAATTGATTATTATATTTACTTTCGGCATCAAAATTTATTTGACCCATTTTTAATATATCTTCCCTTAAAATATCTACCTGTTGGTTAGCTTCTTTTTGGGAAGTGGATACATTTTTATAGAATTGCAATTTTTCCAGGGGTAAATTGTAATTTTTATTTACTTCTTTTTCTAGATTATCGTATTTTTCTTGATATTGAACTTTTAATATTTCTTCTTTATGCTGTTTATCCTTAATTAGTTCATTCAGTTTCTGTTGGTTATTTTTTTCTGGTAAGGTACTTTTTAATAAATTAGATTTATTTTGTACGGTTATTTTTATCTGTTCTATTTTTTTTAGACTTAAAGTATTACTTTTGCTTTGATTATCTATTTGTACACTAAATTCTTCTATATTTTTTGACATTTTAATTAGGTTTTTGGTATATTCTTCTATAAGATTTTTCTTTTCTTCCAATTCGAGTAGATATTCATTCTTATAAGAAGAAACATCTTCTTTTTTTTCACTTAGGTTAATTAATTTTTCTTTATTTATTAAAATAAGGCTTTTTACATCATTAATATTTTTTATAATATTGTTTATATGATTATCTCTTTTATTAATAATTATACTAATATTTTGCATCACATTTTTAATATTTATTTTATATTCAGAAATAGTATTATGATCTTTTTTAAAGGTATAACACTTCTTAAGAATATTTCTTTTTTCTTCTAAAATATTTTTTTCCTCATTTAAAATATCTTTTAAATTATCTTTCAATTTATGGATAGCCAATACTATTTCATTCAAATTGTTTATACTATCAGCATTTTCTTTTTCATTTTGTTGTAATAACTTTTTAATTTTATTATTTTCTTCTAACCAAGAATTATAAATATTATTATATTTTTCTATATAATTTTTATTTTTTATAATTTGAGTATGGAGATCTTCTATCTCTTCATCTAATTTTTTGATCTCTTTTTCTAGATAGAAAATATTTTCTTGACCATTCATCGAATTTAAGTAAATACTTACTGATCCATCCAAATCTATTACCATACCGTCTAAGGAAATTATTTTATAAATCCCTAAATATTCTTTAGAAAAATTAAGAGCGCTCTGGATATCTTTAACTATTAAAACGTGGCCTAATAAAACTTTAAATAGTTCTTGATATTCTTGAGAATAAGTTATTATTTGATCAGCAAAACCATAAATATTTTCATCGCTAATTTTTATTTGGTTATTAGAAAATATTTTTGTCTTTTTTATTAAATCTAATGAAATTAGCTTAATTTCATTTAATTCATTTTTGGATAATAAACTGATAATATTAAGGGCTGTAGATATATTACTTACTACAATAGAGTTTAAGCTCTCCTTTAAAGCAATCTCTATTACTTTCTCGTATTTAGAGGGTATCTGATCAATAATTTTTATAAGTTTCTTACAAATATTATTTGGATATTCTTGACTGTATTTGAAACAAAACATTTCAATTTTATTATCATTTTTTAATATATTATTATCCAGTATTTTTTTTAAAATATCCCTTCTTTCTTCTTTTAATTTAACAGATTGTTTATCCTTTTCCAGATCTAATTGTATTTTTTTTAAATTATTTTCAATTTCTTTTATTTTATCCTCGTTTAATTTCTGTTGAATTCCCTTTATATTTCTACTTTTCTTTATGGTTACATTTCTAAAATCATTTTCCTTCATTATTAGAACTTTTAATTGGTTTTCTAAAAATTTCTTTTTTTCCTTAATTTTTTCTAAATTTATATTTATAACCTTTAAAGTAGTTTCATATTTTATTTTTTTTTCCTTTAAAAATGATTCTTTTTCAGATAAATTTTTTAATATTTTTTTAAAATTGTTATTTAATAAATTAATTGAATTAATAAATTTCGTTTTCTTTATATATTCTCTATTTAAATAATTTAATTTATTATTAAAATCTTCTAATTTTTGGTTTATTTCCAAAACACTTAAATTTACTTTTTCTTTATTTTGATTACTAGTAGATATTTTTTGGCTAATATTTTTAACTTCTTTCTTTAAATATATTAATCTTTTTTCAAGATCAATCTTTTTTTGAGCTATTAAATCTAATTTATTTTGATATAATTTGTTTCTATTATTTATTTCATAATTTTCATCTTTATACTTTTCTTGTTCTCTATTTAATTTCATTAAATCTATATTTAAGGCATTAATCGCTAATTCTTTTTCTTCAATTTTCTTTATAATTTCACATTTATCTTGTTTGTATTTCTCTATTATTTTATTAATTTTGGATAGATTTGTTCTATATAAATCATATTTTTGATAGATTAAAAAAAGTTCTAAATCTCTAATCTTTTCTTGACCTATTTTATAGTTTTTTAAATGTTTCGCTTCCTCTTCTAAAATTACTAATTGATTTTTAATTTCTGAAATTATATTAAAAACTTTATCCAAATTGTTATGAATTTCCTCAATATTTTTTAATATTTTTTCCTTCTCATATTTGTATTTGGAAATAGACGCAGCTTCTTCAAATAAATAACCTCGATCAGATGGTTTTGCACTTAAAATAAAATCAATTTCTCCTTGAGCAACAATAGAATAAGCATTTTTACTTAACCCGGTGTTCATAAATATTTCTTGAATATCTTTTAATTTACAAGGAAATCCATTTATAAAATTTTCAGTTTCACCAGAACGATAAATCCTTCTTTTAATATTTATTTCTTCCCAAACCACCGGAAGAATCTTTTCTGAATTATTTAAAGTTAAAGAAACTTCTGCCATATTTAAAGGTTTTTCTTTATGGTTTCCCGAAAAAACAATATCTATTAACTGCTTTCCTCGTAAAGACCTAATATTTTGCTCACCTAATACCCATCTAATTGCATCGGTAATATTGCTCTTTCCACATCCATTTGGGCCAACTATTGCTGTGATACCAGAATTAAATGATAATTTTGTTCTTTTTGCAAAAGATTTAAATCCATAAATTTCAAGTTCTTTAAGAAACAATTTTTCTCCTTAATCCATTATCTTTAATTTTTTCAAAGCATTCTGTGCTGCTTGTTGTTCTGCTTCTTTTTTATTATCACCCAAACCAATTCCATAAGCTATTTCCTTTAACCTTACTTCAATACAAAATTTTTTCTTATGGTCTGGTCCTTTTTCTTTAAGTAAGTAGTATTCGGGTAAACACTTCATCTCTTTTTGAGAAATTTCTTGTAATAAAGTTTTGTAATCTTCTATATAATTACCACTTTCAATAGTTTTTATTTCTTCATTTAAAAATGATAAAATATATTTTTTAACTTTTTTAAAGCCACTATCTAAAAATATTGCTCCTAATAGAGCTTCAAAGCAACTTGAAAGAATAGATGATTTCTTTCTTCCCCCAGTTAAATCTTCCCCTTTTCCCAAGATAATATATTTTCCTAAAGAAATACTATTAGCCCACTTAGCCAGGGTAGGCTTACTTACAATGATTGATTTAATTTTAGTTAGTTTACCTTCCGAAAAAGATAATAATTTTAAATAAAGATATTCAGTAACAATTAATTCTAAAACAGAATCACCTAAAAATTCTAATCTTTCATTATTTGTTATTTTATCATTTAAATTATTATTATTAAATGAAGAATGAGTTAATGCTTCTTTAAGAATGGTTTTCTTTTTAAATTTATAACTTAATTTGTTTTTAAAATCTGTTAATAAAGAATCTTTTTCTTTTTTCAATATTACTATACTACCTTTTAACTATAATTAATTGGATATCCGTCTATCTAATAGTAACTCAACACTCAAAACCTGTGATAGTTTATTGGAGTTAATAGTTTTTAGTTATTGGTTTTAATTATCGCTATACAGCTAAAAGCTTAAAGCTAAAAGCGAAAAACTATAATTCAAAACTCAAAACTTTTTTCTCAGCATTAGATTCTAAGCTCTGTTTTTTTACTTCTTTAGTTTTTCATTTTTGCAATATAGCATGCGAGATAAGATAGATGAAACTTAATATATGATACTACATATTTAAATTTTAATTTTTAAGCTATGGTTTTACATTTTACGCTTTTCGTTTTTCGCTATATACTATTCACTATTCCTTAACGACTAATTATGGCATATTATTTTTATATTTGCCTAAAACAATTACACCATTATGCCCACCAAATCCAAATGAATTGGAGATAGCATAATTAACAATTTTCCTTTCACTCTTATTGGGAACATAATCTAAGTCACATTCTGGATCTGGAGAGTTATAATTTATGGTGGGAGGAATAATATCCTCTTTTATAGTAAGGGCAGTAGCAATTGCTTCTACTCCTCCACTTGCTCCTAATAAATGACCAATCATTGATTTATTAGAGCTAATTTTTAAGTTATAAGCATGGTTACCAAATACTTTTTTAATAGCTAATGTTTCTAATTTATCATTTAATGGTGTTGAAGTTCCATGAGCATTAATATAGTCAATCTGGGAAGGCTCTATTTTTGCATCTGCTAAGGCAATTTCCATTGCCTTAGCAGCTCCTTCAGCATCAGGTGCAGGAGCAGTAATGTGATAAGCATCAGCAGTCATGCCAATACCTAATATTTCAGCATAGATGTTAGCATTTCTCTCTTTTGCATGTTGTAGAGTTTCTAAGACTAAAATTCCTGAACCTTCTGCTATGACGAAGCCATCTCTCTCTTTATCAAAAGGCTTAGAAGAATAATTTGGGTGATCATTTTGAGTAGATAATGCTCTCATTTTGCAAAATCCAGCTAAGGACATTGGTGTAATTGCAGCTTCTGTACCTCCACTAATAATTACCTGAGCATTTCCTTGTTGTAAAAGCTTAAAGGCTATTCCAAGAGCATGAGTTGCAGAGGCACAAGCAGTAGTAATAACTCCATTAGGTCCTTTTGCTCCAATTTTTATAGCTATTTCACCTGCAGAAATACTAGAAATCATCATAGGTATAAAGAAAGGGCTCACTCTTTTGGGTCCTTTTTCTAATAATATTTTATGTTGCTCTTCAAAAGTTTCTATACCGCCTATACCTGAACCTATTATAACTCCTATTAAATAAGGATTTTCTTCAGTAATTTTTAATTTAGAGTCTTCTAGAGCTAACCTAGTAGCAACAATTGAAAATTGAGTACTTTTATCCATTCTATTTACTTCTTTTTGGGAAATATAACCTGTAGGATCAAAATTTTTAATTTCTCCAGCTATTTTAGTAGGATACTCTGAGGTATCAAAATAACTTATCTTGGTAATTCCGGATTTTCCCTGGATTAATGATTGCCAAAATTCTTCTTTCCCAATTCCTATAGGTGTAACCAAACCTAAGCCTGTAATTACTACTCTATTCATCGTAAATTATTTACCTTCCTTAAAATTTTAATCAAAATGTATTTTTTAAATAAGGGTCGGGATAAACCGACCCTTATTTAAAAAACAATGTGCCCCTACATTACCATTCCCCGATCAGGTCGAGGACAGGTTTGTTTACTTTTTGGGTTACAATCATATTATTTATTTAAGTATTTTGTTGCATCTCCAACGGTCTTAATTTTTTCCGCATCTTCATCTGGAATTTCAACATCAAATTCTTCTTCAAAAGCCATTATCAACTCAACTATATCTAAGGAATCTGCTCCCAGATCATCAACAAAGGAAGACTCTTCAGTAATTTTGCTGGCATCGATTCCTAATTGATCAATAATAATTTTTTTTACTCTGTCTATAACTTCCATTTTAAATTTTTCACCTCCTCTCACATTACCATACCGCCATCGACATTAATAACTTGCCCTGTAATATAATTTGCGTTATCAGAAACTAAAAAATATACCACTTTAGCAATGTCTTTAACAGTACCCAATCTTTTTAAAGGAATTTGTTGTTGAAGATCTTTTATAACTTTTTCAGATAATCTTTTAGTCATATCTGTCTCAATAAATCCAGGAGCAATAGCATTTACATTTATATTTCTTAAAGCAAGTTCTTTGGCTATTGATTTAGTAAGCCCTATTATTCCCGCTTTTGAAGCGGCATAATTAGCCTGTCCAATATTTCCCACCAATCCAATAACTGATGATATATTTACAATTTTACCGCCGCTCTTTTGTCTCAGCATATATTTTGCCACCGTCTTGGAACAATTAAAAGTACCTTTTAGATTGATATTTATTACCGTATCCCAGTCCTCTTCTTTCATTCTTATCAAGAGAGAGTCGCGGATAATACCAGCGTTGTTTACTAAAATATCTATCTTCCCGAATTTATTTATAATCTCTTTTACCATACTCTCAACTTCTTTAAATATAGTTATATCGGCTCTTATCCCAATTGCCTGATCACCACTTTTTCTGATTTCCTCTAAAGTTTTATCAATTTCATTTTTTGGTAAAATATCATTAATAACTATTTTCGCTCCGTGATTGGCCAATTCTAAAGCAATGGCCTTCCCTATTCCCCGAGCTGATCCAGTAATCAAAGCAACCTTCCCGAATAGCTCCATTTTATATGACCTCCTTCATTTTTTCAACTACATTTTTTAATGAATTTGAATCAAATACATTAAATATTTTGGCTTCTGGAATAATTTGCTTAATTAATTCTTTTAAAACTTTACCTGGGCCTACCTCTATAAAATAATTAATACCTTCGGAATTCATTTTTTTTATGGAATCAACCCACCTTACCGGATGATCCATTTGCTCAATTAAAGATAGTTTAATTTCTTCTTTTTTTCTGGCATACTCTGCATTAACATTACAAATTATCGGTATTTGAGGATTTTGGATATCTATCCTTTCCAAATATTTTGCTAAATTTACTTTTGCCAATTTCATTAACGATGAATGAAAAGGAGCACTCACTTTTAGAGGTATTGCTTTTGCCCCTTTTTGCTTAACTAATAGGGATAATTTTTCTAATGGTTTAATTTCACCCGAAACTACAATTTGAGTTGGAGAATTATAATTGGTAATTTCTACTATTCCTAAATTACTTATTTCTTTAAATAATTTACTTATCTCCTCTTCCTTTAAGCCAAGAATAGCTAACATTGAACCAGTTCCTATTGGAGTGGCACTCTGCATATATTCGCCTCTTTTTCTCACTAATTTCACTGCCTCTTTAAACTTAATAGAACGATTAGCTACTAAGGCTGTATATTCTCCCAAACTATGTCCTGCGACTACAGAAGGTTTAATATCATATTTTTTTAGTAATTCGAATAATATTGTACTAACAGTTAAAATTGCTGGTTGAGCATTAATAGTATTTTTTAATTCTTCTTCTGGTCCTTCGAAACATAATTTACTAATGTTAACCTCTTCCTCTTTTAAAGCTAAATTAGCTTCTTTAAAAAATATTTTTGCTTCTTCATAATTTTCTATTAAATCTTTCCCCATTCCTACTTTTTGAGAGCCTTGGCCTGGAAAAACAAAAGCAATCTTTTCCATTGTTTTCTCCTTGAATATATATTAGGGAAAATATTTTTAATCTTCAATAAATTTTATTTATTCCATCTAAAAACAATAGATCCATAAGTAAGACCTGCGCCAAATGAAGTTAATACCACAATATTGTTATTTTTTATTTTGCCTTCTTTAACTGCCTCATCAAGAGCTATGGCTACAGATGCAGCAGAAGTATTTCCGTATTTATCTAAATTTATAAAAACTTTATCTTTTTTTATTCCTAAAACTTTTAAAACAACCAAAATAATCCTAATATTAGCTTGATGTGGAATGAAGCAATCCACATCTTTCACTGAAAGATTGCATTTTTCTAAGGCTTTTATAGTTGACCTTTTCATACTTTTAACTGCATTTTTAAATACTTCATTTCCTTTCATTTTAACATAATGCATTCTCTTTTCTATAGTCTCGTGGGAAGCAGGATTTTTAGAAAGCCCTGCTGGCAACATAATCATATCTGCTTTTGAACCATCTCCTCCTAAATAACCCGAAAGAATTCCTTTTTCTTCCTTAGCTTTTAAAATAACTGCTCCTGCTCCATCGCCAAAAAGCACGCAAGTATTTCTATCCGTCCAATCCACAAATTTGGATAGTGTTTCTGCCCCGATTATTAGGGCATTATTATAAAAACCGGCAGAAATGAATTGCCAAGCGACAATTAAAGCATAAACAAAACCAGTGCAACCTGCTTGCAGATCAAAAGTTGCAGCATTTACAGCTTTGATTTTCTCTTGTACTAAACAAGCAGTAGCTGGGAAAACCATATCTGGTGAGTTAGTAGCTACAATAATTAAATCAATTTCCTTAGGCTCAATATTTGCATCTTTTAAGGCTTTTAAAGCCGCTTTAGAAGATAAGTCTGAGGTAGTTTCATTATCTTCAGCTAAATGACGCTCAGAGATACCAGTACGAGCGATAATCCATTCATTACTTGTATCTACTATTTTTTCTAAATCATCATTAGTCAAGACTTTTTTTGGAATATAAGAACCTGTACCAATTATTTTTACATTTCTACAATTTTTAATCAATTATTATATTCTCCTCTTTTATTTAATCAACAGTATATTTTTGTATCTAGGTCTCTTTCAGGTGCTCAAGTATATTAGAATCTACAAATTTACCAGCATTAATTATTGCATTGGAGATTGCCTTTGATTTAGATCGGCCGTGGCATATAAAGCACAACCCATTTACTCCTAATAGTGGTAATCCTCCATATTCTGTATAATCAGTCCTTTTTACCAATTCCATAAATTTTTGCTTTAGTTGATCCATTTCTTGATTTTGCGGGAGTTGGCTAATAACTTTCTTATTGATTTCTATTAAAAGCATCTTGGCTAATCCTTCAGAAAATTTTAATAGAATATTACCGGTAAATCCGTCACAAACTACTACATCGACAACCCCCTCAAAAACATCTTTACCTTCAATATTCCCTATAAAATTGATATTAGCATTATTCATTATTTTATAAGCACTTTGAGCAAATTTATTCCCTTTACTTTCTTCTTCACCTATATTTAGCAAGCCGATTTTTGGATCTTTTATGTTTAAAAGATATTTAGCATATTTACTTCCTATGAAAGCAAATTGAAGTAGATGTTCTGGCTTACAATCCACATTTGCACCAACATCTAATATTACTACTTTTCCTTTTATTGCAGGTAAAACAGTAACAATAGCAGGACGACGTATTTTAGAAATGCATCCTAACTTTAATAAGGCAGCAGCCATAACCGCTCCGCTATTTCCAGCAGAAATAAAGGCATCAGCTGCACCAGTTTTTAATAGATCTATCCCTACTAGAATAGAAGATTCTTTTTTGGTGCGTAAAGCACTTAGGGGAAATTCTCCGGTGGTAATTGTATCTTTGCAGTTTATAATGGATAAATTATTATTTTTAAAATTATATTTTTTTAATTCTTCATAAATTCTTTTTTCCTCACCTAATAAAATAATCTCTAAATTTCGTTCTTTCAAAGATGAAATTGAACCTTTTACTATTTCTTCAGGAGCATAATCTCCTCCCATAGCATCAATAGCTATTTTCATTTAGACCTCCTTCTTTTTTACCTTATCGTTAAATGAAAAAATTACTAATTTCCCTGTAAACACTTCTTCATGATTAGATTTTACATGAACCGATACTAAATACTTATTTCCTTTTTTTTGAGCAACCCTTGCCTTGGCAACTAAAGTTTGCCCAGTATATACAGGTATTTTATATCTTAAACGAGCAATACCGGTTAAGGCTACTTTCGCATCAATAATTGAAATTGCTAATGAATCAGCTAAAGAAAATATATAATGGCTTCTAATTATTCCCGTTCTATTAAAGGCCATACTTTTTACAGTTTTTAAAATGGCAATACCACTCTTCCCTAACTCTATATCTATTAATTCTCCGATTATTTCATCTCTTTTTAAAGACTTTACTTGATCAGCTAAAGAAGTTTCTTTAGCAACTTTAATTATACGTTTTCTCATTTCGGGAATTCCCATTTCCAATCGATCTAATCGAATAGTTTGCACACTAAAATTAAATAATTCAGCAAGTTTCTTATCAGACAAAAATGGATCTCTTAAAATATATTCTTTTATCCTTCTTTGTCTTTCTATTTTATTTAAATTCTGAATCATCATTTTTCAGTCACCTATTTTATTAATCTTTAATAGTACCTATTATTAGTAACTATTAATTGTTAGTATACATTAACAATTTATAAAAATCAAGCGAATTTTTTAACCATAAAAAAATGTCATAATTTAAAAATTAGATTATGACATTTTCTATATTTAATATTTAAAAATATTAAAATTTATTTATTTTTTTCTTTTTTTAATAAAGAAGATATAACTGGTTTTCCATTATAATAACCACATTCAAGGCATGCTCTATGAGGTAATTTCATCTCATGACATCTTGGACATTCAACAAAAATTTTTTCATTTAAATTCCAGTGTGTTCTTCTTTTATTTTTTCTTGATTTAGATGTTCTTCTTTTTGGGCAGGGCACAATGTCTACCTCCTTTTGCCAGGATATAATTTAATATTTTAATAACTTTAAAAGTATATTATTTCTTAATAAAAAATGCAAATTATTTTTAATAAATGTAAAATAATTTATTTTTATTTAATTTATTTTTTAATTTATTATATTAGTCCTAATATGCTTAATTCTAGATAATTCTGGATTTTTTTTACATTCTTTTTCAAAAGCTTTCTCTCTCATTAAATTTTTATAATTTGGATCTTGAAAAGTATATTTAAAATTAGTGTGTAAGTCATAAGTACCTTCCAATAGAGCGATTACATCTTCCACAAAGACTAATTCTTCATCAGTAGGAATAATAAATATTTTTACCCTGGAGTCAAGGGCAGAAATATCAGATTCTACATTTCTGGTTTTAGCTAATCTATTCTTTTCTGGATCATATTTAATCCCCAATATATCCAATCCTTCTAATACCTTAGCTCTTATAACACTGCTCATTTCCCCTACTCCAGCAGTAAAGATTAAAGCATCTAATCTTCCTAAGACAGCGGTATAAGCACCAATATATTTCTTCAGTCTGTAGGCTTCCATTTCAATCGCCAATTTGGCTCTTTTATCCCCTTCAGTTGCTGCTTTTACTACATCTCTTCTATCCACATATTTTTCGGTTATACCTAATATTCCACTTTTCTTGTTCAAAAATGTATCCATTTCTTCAGGGGAAAAACCTTCTTTCTGCATTAAATATAAATCTAAAGCAGCATCATGATCTCCCGCTCTGGTACCCATAATGGCTCCTTCTAAGGGTGTAAATCCCATACTGGTATCATAAGAAAGACCGTTCTTTACTGCATTGATACTTACCCCATTCCCAATATGACAACTTATTAAATTACAGGTAAAAGGATCTTTCCCTAAGAGAACAGCTGCTCTTTTGGCTACATATAGTAATGAAGTACCGTGAAAACCATATCTTCTTATGCCATATTTTTCATACCATTGGTAAGGTACAGCATAGGTATAGACATAATCAGGCATAGTCTGATGCCAGGCAGTATCCATAATAGCCATATGAGGAATATGGGGTAAAAGCTCCATAGCTGCTTCAATACCCATGATATTAGGTGGGTTATGTAAAGGTGCTAATCCAGCAAGTTCTTTAAAAGTTTTGATGACTTCTTGGTTTATAATTACTGATTTAGAAAATTTTTCACCACCATGGACCACTCTATGACCTACAGCCGTAATATCAGATAAATCTTTGATAGCTCCATACTCAGGGTGAATGAGACTATCAATTATTAATTTTATAGCTTCTTTATGAGTAATACAATCATGTTTTATAGTAACTTTTTCTTTATGGTTAACTTCATGAACACAAAAAGAATTTCCGATAGTAACTCTTTCTACTATACCCTTGGCAATTATTTCTTTTTTAGACCAATTATAAAGTTGATATTTTACTGAAGAACTACCACAATTAAAAGATAATATAATCATAAAATCTTTCCTTCCTCTTTTGTTTTTTATTCTATCCATGCTTACTCATTATTTTTTAAAGTATTATAAGTCTATAATATAATTTGTATCTTTATATCTTACCTGCTTGACCTGCTTGCAATACAGTAATAGCTACTACATTAACAATATCTTCTGCGCTACAACCTCGAGAAAGATCATTGACTGGTTTTCTCATCCCCTGAGAAATTGGACCTATAGCCTCAGCCTTAGCTAATCTTTCTACTAACTTATAAGCAATATTCCCAGATTGTAGATCAGGGAATATTAAAACATTAGCTTTTCCCGCAATTTTACTATTTGGAGCCTTTCGTTCCCCAATCGAGGGAATTAATGCTGCATCAGCTTGTAATTCTCCATCAATAAGCAAATTTGGCCTCTTTTTTTGAGCAATTTTTGTAGCTTCCACTACTTTGTCAACCATAGAATGTTTGGCACTACCTTTGGTGGAAAACGACAACATAGCCACTCTTGGTTCAATACCCACTAAAACCTTTGCAGTTTCAGCACTGGCGATAGCAATATCAGCAAGCTGTTCAGCATTAGGTTCCGGATTTATAGCACAATCTGCAAATACAACAACTCCATTTTCTCCATAGGGACAATCAGGTATAACCATTATAAAAGAACTTGAAACAATATTTATATTAGGGGCAGTCTTAATGGTCTGCAAAGCAGGTCTAAAAACATCTCCCGTAGCATTAATTGAACCGGCAACCAAACCATCTGCATCATTATGATAAACCATTAATGCACCAAAATAAAGAGGGTCTTCTAGTAATTGATAAGCCTCATCCAAACTCAATCCTTTATTTTTACGAAGTTGGTAATAAGATTCCGCATATTTTTTTAATTTGTCGGACTCTTTAGGATTTATAATTTTTATTTTGTTTGGAAATTCAATTCCTAACTCCTGCGCTTTGAATTTAATATTCTCTTTTTTCCCTAATAATATTAAATCTGCAAATCCCTCTTTAGTAATTATTTCTGCTGCTTTAATCATTCGCGGTTCTTCTCCTTCCGGAAGAACGATATTCTTAGGATTTTTTTTGGCTTTTTCTCGAATTATTTGAGATATTTTCATTTTAATTCTCCCTTTAATAATTTACTATCATTTTTTTTATAAATTTCGTATAATTATACCATAAAATATTTTTTAAATCGAGAAATTTTATGAAAATATTAGATATTATCACCGAATACAATCCTTTCCATAGTGGCCATCTTTATCATCTTTCGAAAGCAAGAGAAACAACTAATCAAGTTGCTAATGATTTTGCTTGCATTGATTCTTTTTTTATAATTATTAGCAATTTTATACTTTTATAATTTTATTAATTTCATTATCGCATCATCAAAATCTATAACTGGTATGATTTTTATATCTTGATTAAATTTAAGAGCTTCTTGGTAATTATTTTGAGGCACTAAAAATATATCAGCTTTTTGCTTTTTAGCAGAAATAATCTTTTGTTTAATATCATCAACTTCATATATTTTTCCATCGATTTCTAAATTACCTGTTCCAGCAATTATTAAACCATGGCTTAAATCATTTTCAGTTAATTGATTTAATATTTCTAAAGCAATCATTAGCCCTGCAGAAGGTCCCTTTATTTTATCTAAAAAGATTTCTATTTTTAAAGGGAACTTACATTCAATATCTTTATTAGTAGCATAAATCCCAATACCTAAACTTTCTATTTTATTATCTGCATTAGGAAGTTCAATAATAGGAATTAACGCTGAATAAGTATGATTATTTCTTAAAAAGGTAATCTTAATAACTTGGGTCGAAATATAACTTTGAACCATCTTTGAAAATTCTTCTCTAGTATTAATAGGCTGATCGTTTACCTTTACAATTACGTCACCTGGTAATAATTTATCTTTTGCTGAACTATGATCTAATATCTTATTAACTAATACTCCTTCCCCTGAAATTTCTGGTAAATACCCTACTTTCTTTAAAGCTACAATTTTAGCAATCATTTGGCTCTCTTGCATCAATTTATCCATTACATTTATATATTCTTTTTGATTTAAATTTACCAAATTTTCTTTATTATAATTTTTCAAATCAACATTAGTATCAAAAAAATTATATAAATATAGCAATAAATTTGCTTTTATAATTGTAGTCGAAGTAAGAAGAAATTTTCCTTTGGCATCTTTTTCACCATTTTCTACTGTAATATTTTGACTTAAATTGACACACTGTCCAGGAACTACAAGATAATAAGGAGTTGTAATTAAATTAATTAGAATTAAAATTATAATTATAATAATTAAAAAATATTTTTTAATATATGACATTATTTATTTTTTTATTATATAGACAGATTTTTTTAACTTAGTAATAAATTTTTAAATTTATAACTTAAAAAATAAAGTAATATAATTCTACTAAATATTTTTATTAAAAAGTTTTTCTCTTAATTTTTTCTCTACAATTTCAGGAACTAATTGATTTATGCAACCATTTAAACTTGCAATTTCCTTAACTATACTTGAATCTAAGTAAGAGTATTTGGAACAAGTAACCATAAAAATTGTTTCGATTTCTGGAGCAAGTCTTTTATTCATTAAAGCCAATTGCGACTCATGCTCAAAATCAGAGATAGCCCTCATCCCCCTGATGATAATATTTGCCTTATTACTTTTCATAAAGTCAATTAATAACCCAGAAAATGACTGTATTTTTACCTTTTCTAAATTTTTGGTTACTTCTTTTATCATATCTATTCTCTCTGGTGCAGAAAATAAAGTTGATTTTTTAGGATTATTTGCCACGCCTACTATTATTTTATCAAAAATATTTGTAGCTCTTTCAATAATATTAAGGTGGCCATTAGTAATTGGATCAAAACTTCCAGGATAGACCGCTATTCTCATTTTTCCCTCCTCTAAAACGATTATACAGATTTTCTAATTATAAATTTTATGTATTGGTATTACTAAAAAAAGACAAATAGGACTCTCCATATTTTCTTTGATCAAATAATTTTAAGTTATTTATATTTTCCTCAACTTTTTCTTTTTTATAATGCTGAACAATTACTACACTATTTTTTTTAAGTATAGGTAATTTTGATATTTCTAATAAAGAAATATTTACTAAACCCATATTATAAGGTGGATCAAGAAAGATACAATCCAATAAATAATTTTTTTTAGCTAATAATTTTATACCAGACAAAAAATCAATTTTAAAAACCAGGGAATTTTGGTTATTTTTAGTTTTTTTTAAATTTTCTTTTATAATTTTTATACATTTTATTTCTTTTTCAATAAAGATTACTTTCTGTGCTCCTCTACTTAGTGCTTCGATTCCTATTGCTCCAGTGCCGGCAAATAAATCTAAAAAATAAGTTCCTTCGATGGATATTCCTAAAATATCAAATAATGCTTCTCTTACTTTTTGAGAAGTGGGGCGAATGGATAAACCCTTTAGAGATTTTAATTTATTACCTCTGTTTTTTCCCGCAACAATTTTCATATTTTACTCTTAATCATTTTTTTTATGTATTATATGCTAATCTCTATTTGCTTATAATATACCAGATATGATTCATAAAATACAAGATGCTATCTCTATTTCTGAATTCTATCTGTCTAAATATTTACTTTTTTAAATATAAATATTACAAACTATGAATTATTACTTGCCAAGGCTCTATATAATATGATAGAATTTAAAATACTGATTATTTTCTATAATAGATGGGGAGGAAATATAAAAAATGGCAAAATGCGACATCTGTGGCAAAGGGCTACAATTTGGGAAACAAATTAGTCATTCTCATAGAGTAACTAATAGAACCTGGTCTCCCAATATTCAAAAAGCCAAAGTAAAAATTAATAATAGCATTAAAAGAATTAATATTTGTACTAAATGTTTAAAAGCAGGTAAAGTAGAAAAAGTATCTTAAAAATATTCTTTTTTAAGTTTATTTATAACTTTATTAGTTACCCAATTAGGAGTAGAGGCTCCACTGGTAATCCCAATTCTATCATCTGGGTGAAACCATTCGTATTTTATTTGGTTTTCAGTTTCAATATGGTAGGTTTTTACTCCTTGTTTTTTACATATTTCTGCTAATCGAGATGTATTGGCACTTTCTTTCCCTCCAATTACAATCATTACATCAACTTTTTTTGCTAATTCAAGGGTACTCTTTTGTCTTTCTATGGTAGCTTTACATATAGTATTAAAAATTCTTAATTCTTCAGTTTTATTTAACAAAGCAGGTAATAACTTTTTAAAATCATAAATATTTTTTGTGGTTTGAGAAATAAAACCAATTTTTTTCTGTTGTTTTATCTTTTCTATTTCATAAAAAGAACTAACTACTAAAGCATTATTTTGGATTAAATCTAATACACTTAATATTTCAGGATGTTTTTTGTCTCCAAAGATAACTATAAAATAGCCATTTTTATATAAATAACCAGCTATCTCTTGTACTTTTTTAACATATGGACAAGTAGTATCAATTACAGATAATCTTTTCTGGTAAGCTTGATGTAGTAACAAAGGAGATATTCCATGAGCCCTGGTTATAATTACACTTTCTTCTGGAACTTCACCTAAATTATTTACAATCTTTGCTCCCCTTTTTTTAAAATATTCTATAACTTGAGGGTTATTTATTATTGAGCCTAACATATATACGTCATTTTTTCTTTTTTTTATAGTATCTTTTGCTAAGTTTACTGATTTTTTAACCCCGAAGCAAAAACCCATTTTGGGGGATAATATTATTTTCAATTTACTTTTTTCCATTCTCTTTATATTTTTTTATTATTTTTAAAATCTCATTTTTTACTTCCTCAATGGTTTTTTCTGTAGAATCGATTAGAACAGCATTTTCTGCTTTAGTTAAAGGAGCATATTTTCTCTGGCTATCAATTTCATCTCTTTTCATTATCTGTTTTTTAACTTCTTTATAATCTATTTTATAACCTTTAGCGGTAAGTTCTTTATATCTCCTTTTAGTCCTTTCTTCTTCGGAAGCAATAAAATATAATTTTATATCTGCATACGGTAAAATTACCGATCCGATATCTCGACCCTCCATTATAATATTTCCCTCTTTAGCTAATTTTTTCTGAAGAGAAATTAATTGTTTCCTAATTTTGGGTAATTTAGCTATTTGAGAAACATTTTGATCAATTTTTGGATCTCGTATTTCCTCAGTTACATCTTTCCCATCAATAAAGATATGATAATAATCTTTTAAACTATTACTACTTACTCTATTTATTTTTATTTGAGTCTTTGAAACTAGCATTGAAATTAAATCTTCATTATTTACACTAAGGTTATTTTTTAAAACTTTCCAGGTTATAGCTCTATAAATTGCTCCTGTATCAATGTATAAAAAACCTAATTTCTGGGCAATTAATTTGCCAATGGTACTTTTGCCCACCGCAGCGGGTCCATCTATAGCAATTATCAACCCCTTTTTGCTCATTAATTCACCTCAAATTAGTCGTTAGTGAATAGCATAATTAGTATATAGTATTGAGTATTGAGTATTGAGTATTGAGTAAAGATTCCGTAATTTTTTACCTTGCGTATGTAATACGCCCCTACTTTTTCTTTACTTCTGATTACTAATTCCTGCAACTTTTATCTTTCACTATATACTACATACTATATACTCAACACTATATACTCGATACCATATAGTGCTATATCGTTTTCTTCAAACTTCTAATTTCTTGCTTATTTAAATGCCTATATTCTCCTGGTTTTACACCTTTTAAGCGAATGGAATCTATCTGAATTCTTCTTAATTTTAAAACCGGGTGTCCAATATATTCACCCATCTTCCTAATTTGTCTTTTTTTACCTTCTCTTAGCTTTATTTTTAATATCGCATTACCACTTATAGTTTTCAAGGTATGAATATTACAAGGTAATATTTTATAATTATTTTCTAAAATAATTCCTTTGGATAAAATATTTAATTTTTTTAAAGAAGGAATTCCTTTTACTTTAACAATATAAGTCTTTTCAATCTTTTTTGAAGGATGGGTTAAACCATAAGTTAGCTCGCCATCATTGGTTAGAATTAATAATCCTTCTGAATTAAAATCCAGACGCCCAACAGGATAAATTCTTTCGGTTATGCCTTTTAGTAAGTCCAAAATAGTTGGCCTATGATAAGGGTCATATAAAGAAGTTAAATATCCTTGAGGCTTATTTAATAAAATATAAATGTAATCCTTTTTTTCTTTATATTTTATTAATTTACCTTTTACCTCTATAATATCTTCTTGGGGATTAATTTTTGTTCCTAATTTAGTAACTATCAAATTATTTACTCGCACCTTACCTCCAAGAATTAGTTCTTCGCACTTTCTTCTAGAATCAATCCCTACTCTTGCTAAATATTTTTGTAACCTTTCGCGCATATTAATTAATACCTATTTCTGATATTTTAGGCAAATCAGATATTCTTTTTAGGCCAAAATGTATTAAAAATGCATCTGTAACCTTATAGAGTATGGGATTTCCGGCTACTTTTTTCCTTCCACTAATTTTTATAAATTTATGCTTTAATAAATTCATCAAAACGCCTGAACAATTTACCCCACGTATTTTTTCAATTTCTAAACGGGTTATCGGTTGATTGTAGGCAATAATAGCCAATGTTTCTAAAGCAGCTTTTGAAATTTGGTGCTTTTTTATATTTTCTGAAATCTTTTTTACCCATCTAGAATACCCCGGTTTAGTACCTAATTTATATCCTCCAGCGATTTCATATATTTTAAATGGTCTATTATCACCTTTATAATTAGAAATTAATTCATTAATAATTTTTTTAATTCTATTTTTTTCAAGGCCAGTAATTTCATTTATTTTTTTGACCGTCAAAGGGTCATTTGAAACAAACAATAAACATTCTATTACATTTTTCCATTCAGAATAATTATCTAATTCTTCTTTTAATTTAAAGCATCCCCCTTCATATTAAATATGATTTTATCAAAACTTTTATTTTGAAAACAATTGATTTTCTTTAAATATATAAGTTCTAATAAGGCAAGAAAAATAACAATAATTTCTAGCTTACTTTGAGTTCTTTCCATAAAATACTCGAAAGAAAATCCTTCTTTACTATTTTTCAATAAATTGAGTATTTCTTTCATCTTAGTATTGATAGTAAAAATTCTCTTTTTAATAGGTATAAATTCTTTCTTTTTATTACTTAATAGAACTTTTTCTAAACAGACTAAAAGGTCTGCCAAATCAACTTTTTGGATTTCTATATTATCTTTCTTTATTCTACTTTCCATCATTGGGAAATATATATTATTCTGATCTCCTTCTTTTTCCTTTAAATATTCAACTACTTTTTGAAATTTATTATATTCTTGAATATATGATTCCTTTTCTTTTGAAGTTGCAAAATCATTATCTTCATTATCTTCCTTTTCGTTATTTTTAATTTCCAATTTAGGAAGAAGATACTCTGACTTTATTTTCAATATCATCACCATATTGTTTATTATTTTACCGGCGTTATTTAAATCAATAATATTCCTATTTTTAATAACATATTGCAAATATTGATTTATTATCTCTGTAATAGAGACGAGATCAATATCTATTATATTTTCTTTTATCTTTTTTAGTAATTCATTGGTGGAAGCTTCGAATATATTATTCATAATTCATATTCATAGCTTTTTTTGCTTCTTCAAGTGTTTTTTTAGCTATTTTCCTTGCCTTTTTGCTTCCTTCAATAACAATTTCTTGAACTATTTTAGGATTTTTTTCGAAATATTTTCTTTTCTCTCTAAATCCATCAAATTTATTTATTAAAATTTTAGCTAATATTTTTTTACATTCTACACATCCCAATTTTCCTGATTGGCATCCTGCAGATATTTCTCGAGATTGATCTGGATTAAATATATTTTGATATGTAAATACAATACAAATATCAGGATGTCCTGGATCATTTAATTTTATTTTTTGAGTATCAGTTATCATTGATTTAATTTCTTGTTCCATTATTTTGGGAGGATCAGAAATGGAAATAGTATTTTTTAAACTTTTACTCATCCTTTTTCCATCAATCCCGGGAACACGAGATATCCTGGTTAGCTTTGCTTCGGGTAAAGGAAAAATATTTTTATAAAGACTATTAAATCTTCTGGCAATTTCTCGAGCTATTTCTATATGATGTACCTGATCTTCTCCCACTGGTACAGCATTTGATTTATAGATTAAAATGTCTGAAGCCATTAGAACTGGATATCCCAAAAGACCATAATCAATATTTTCTTTTAATCCTAAATCACGTATCTGTTCTTTTAAAACTGGATTTCTTTCTAACCAAGATAAGGGGGTAATCATAGAAAAAAGTAAATGTAGTTCTGCATGTTCTGGAACATAAGATTGTATCAATACAGTACTTTTTTCAGGATCAATACCTGCGCTAAACCAATCAATAAGCATTTCTTTAATATTTTCTTTTAATTCTTCAGTATGATTATATCCAGTAGTTAAGGCATGTAAATCTACCACCCCAAAAAAACAGCTATATTCTTTTTGAAGTTTTACCCAATTTTCTAAAGCTCCTAAATAATTCCCTAAGTGTAGCTTTCCAGTAGGGCGCATCCCACTAAAAATTATTCCTTTCATCCGAAGTGCTCCTTCCTTGATTTTATTATAAAATATTTATTAAATCTTCTATATTTATACTAATAAATTAAACAAAAAAAATACTACCGGAAATAATATCTTTCCAATTATACCACTTAATACAAGTATTAATAAGATAATTGGCCCATAAGATTCTAACTTAGCATATCTATAAGCTGTTGAATTAGGTAAAAATCCCAATAATATTTTTGACCCATCTAAGGGTGGAACAGGAATTAAATTAAATATTGCTAGAGCTAAATTTATTATCACTCCAGTTTGCAAAAAAAGTAGCCACCCTTTAATTAAAGTTATAATTAATTTTAAAAAAACATTATTTTGTACTACTGTAATTCGAAAGAAGAAATAATAACTTAATCTCAACGTTAAAGCAAATATAATAGCAGTTAATATATTAGCCACAGGTCCAGCTAAAGAAACATATATCATATCTCTTTTGGGATGGTTTAAATTATTAAAATTTACTGGTACTGGTTTTGCCCAACCAAAGCGAAATAAAATCAACATTAAAGTTCCTATTGGGTCGAGGTGAGCTAAAGGATTTAAAGTAAGCCTTCCTGCTTCTGCTGCTGTTGGGTCACCTAATTTATACGCAATTCTACCATGCCAATATTCATGAATAGTGATAGCAATTAAAACTGCAGGTATACTCCAAACAATTTCGAATATATTATTCAACATTTATTTATTTCTTATTCCTTTCTTTTTCTTGTAAAATATTATTTACCAATCTAATTTCATCCTTTTGATTTTTTACTTCTCCATTTAGTTTAGCATAAAGTAATTTATTTAAAATTTGTGAATATATAGGGCCAGGTTTTAGATGCAATTCTTTTAGTTCTTTCCCCGAAATATATAAACTTACTTTTTTATATTCTTTTAAAAATTTAACTATTCTTTCTTTTGCAATATGGGAATTATTTTCCATCATAACTAAAAATAATATTTCATTGGGTAAATTTTTTAATTTTAAGTAAATAATACTTGGTAATATTTTATTTTTTTGAGCTATAAATTTTATAATTTGATTTATATTTGAGTTAATATGATTTATCTTTCTTAATATTTTTTGATCAAACATTAACTTATTAGTAATCACCTGCATTTTATTATTTTTAAATTTTTTAAATAAACAATAATAATTTATCAGCCATAGTTCTATTTTTTCTTCAGGGATATTATATTTCCAAAAATTATAATTTTCTTTCGCTCTGTTGAATTTTTCAGTTGTATCTGAATTTAATTCTACTCCTGGTAGAATATATTTTAAAGCTCCTAATTCTTCCATTCTTTTTAATATTTTTTCTGGATTCTCTTCTTGTAATATTAAGATCAATTCTTCCACAATTCTATTCTTCCTTAATTTAGAGAGCAACTTATCGTCAATAGCTTTTTTAAGAAAATCTTCAGTGGACTTATCCATCTTAAAATTATATCTTTGTTCAAATCTTATTGCACGTATAATACGTGCTGGATCTTCAACAAAACTTAAATTATATAAAACTCTGACTAGGCCAAAATGTAAATCTTTCTGTCCTCCAAAAAAGTCAATTAATTTTCCATAATGTTTTTGGTTTAACTGGATAGCCATAGCATTTATAGTAAAATCTCTCCTATATAAATCTTTTTTTATTGAACTTAACTCAACTTGAGGGAGAGCTGCTGGGTATTCGTAAAATTCTCGTCTAGCAGTCGCCACATCTATTTTAAAACCATCTGGTAAAATTACTACTGCGGTACCATATTTTTCATGACTTTTAATTCTCCCTCCTAATTCTTTACTTAAATCTTGAGCAAATTTTATTCCTTCCCCTTCCACAACAATATCCAGATCATAATTTTTAATTTTTAAAAAAAGATCTCTTACTACTCCTCCTACCATAAAAACTGAAAATTTTAACCTATCACCTATCTTTCCAACTTTATACAAGATATCTTGAATTTTTTTAGAAAATACTTTTTCTATTAAATCTATTTGTTTTTTTCTTTCTATTTTATTTTCACTCTCAATATAGGTGGAAAATGTTTTTTTAGGAATATTATTTATACCATATAAATTTCTTATTAAATCAGTCCTGGTGACAATTCCTCTTAACTTATTATCATTACTAAGTACTAATATTCTTCCAATATCATGATTAATCATTAATTCTTGAATTTCATTTAAAGGTGTATCGAGAGTTACACTAATAATCTGATTAGACATATATTTATCTACTGGTTCTTTTCCAAATCCATGACGCTCAGCCTTATTTACTTCCGACCTGGTAATAATCCCCATTAATTTCCCCTCTTCTATTACTGGGATTCCGGTATGTCCGTACCTTAATAATATTTTTCCAGTCTCTTCAATAGAAGTTTTAATATTAACAGTTTTTACCGATGAAGACATAATATCTTTTGCCACAATTCCTACCTTTACTTTTCTTTCTAAGACTTTCAAAAGTTTTTTCTCTAATTCATTTAAGGAGAGATCTTTAACTACTGCGGAAGCTGCTTGGAAGTGACCTCCACCTCCTAATTCTCTTAGAATCTCATCTACATCAACAGAATTTGTTCTGCTTCTTCCGACTATATATATTCTTTCTCCCATTTTTACTAGGGTAAAAAAAACATCACTATTTTCAATTTCTATTAGTTTATGGGTAAGCAGGGCTAACCCTTCTGTATAATTTTTTATCTCCGCTTTCGCTATATTAATACATACACTCTTACAAAATATTTCTTTAGAAGAATTGAGTAATTGGTTCAATAATTTTTTTTGGGTTGAGTTTAAACCAATATTAATAAAATTAGCTACCGCTTTTAATTTTATTCCTTTATCAAATAGATAAGAAATACTGTTTACATCATCAACTGTAGTAGTTGAAAAAGTTAGAGAACCAGTATCTTCATACACTCCTAAAGCAAAAAGAGTTGCTTCCATAGGAGTAATTTCTAAGTTCATCTGTTTTAATTTTTTTAAAAGTATGGTAGTAGTCGCCCCTACTTCTTCTATTACATTGAGATCTCCCTTGATATCGTCCCCAGTAGAAGGGTGGTGATCATAAATATGAATTTCTATATCTTTCTTCTTTAATACATTAGCAAATGAACCAATTCTTCTTTTTATCCGAGTATCAACTATTATCAGCTTAGTAATTTCTTGTATTTTAATGTTTTTAAGTGGAGTTATCTCAATTAACTCTCTATATAGGGATATAAATTTTCTTACATTTTTCTCGACAGCTCCAGGAAATACTAAGAGAGCATCTTTATATATCTTTTTAGCGGCTACCATAGAGGCTAAGGAATCAAAATCTGTACTTTGATGACTAATAATTACTTCCAATAAATTACCTTCTTTTTTATTTAAAATTATAGCATAAAAAAACAAAAGATAGTATACGTATAGCGTTTAGCGTAGAGTATATTTAGTATATAGTATCGAGTATATAGCATATAGTAAGAAAAATTAGAGAGAGAGAGAAGAATTCAGTAGAGAAATTCGTAAATCGTATCTCATACAAACTAGTATATAGCGTTTAGCATTTAAAAAGAAGTCAGAATACAGAATCCGATTCTTTTTATCTCTTTATTTAAAAACTATAAACCGATAACTGAAAACCGATTTCCTTCACTCGATACTCGATACTCAATGCTTGATACTGTTCATCTAAATTCTTTAATGCCTTGTCTACTAATAGTAGCTAAAATTAATGGTAATTTTACTGGTTTTTTAATTCCTATAATAAATGAGGATAATAATTTTTTCTTTGCTTCTTTTAATTTTTCTGAATCATTATAATGCACCTCAGCTAAGTCTTCATTAATATTAATTCTGTTACCCACTTTCTTTTTTAAAACAATCCCAACGGATAAATCAATTTTAGATTCTTTTTCCTCTCTACCTGCTCCTAAAAGCATGGCACTTTCTCCCACTAATCTAGAATCTATTTTCTGTATATATCCACTTTTATTAGCCTTAATTTTAGTACAATGTTTTGCTAAAGGTAATAATTCTGGATTATCGATAATACCTGAATTCCCACCTTGAGCAATTATCATCTCTTTAAATTTATTAAGGGCCACCCCGCTTTTTAGTATTTTTTCTAATTTATTTTTTCCTTCTTGGTAAGTTTTGGTTACTCTACCTAATTTTAGCATATAAGAACCAAGGACAAGACAAAGTCTACGTAAATCTTCTGGTCCTTTATCTTTTAAAATTTCAATAGCTTCTTTCACTTCTAACGAATTACCTATAGCAAAACCTAAAGGTTCATCCATATTTGAAACTACCCCAATAATCTCTTTCTTAAATTCCAATCCTATATCCACCATAATTTTCCCTAACTTCAAAGCGTCCTTATACTCTCTCATAAAAGCTCCACTTCCCGTAGTAATATCTAATACTATCGCATCAGCACCAGCAGCTAGTTTTTTACTCATAATACTGCTTACAATTAAAGGAATACTATCTACTGTTCCAGTTACATCCCTTAAGGCATATAATTTCTTATCTGCTGGAACTAAATCTGAAGTAGAGCTAATAATTGATACCCCAACCTTTTTAACAATTTTTATAAATTTATTTAGACTTAATTCTGTTTTAAATCCCTCAATTGATTCTAATTTATCAATTGTACCACCGGTATGACCTAAACCTCGTCCTGACATCTTAGCCACCTTGACACCCGCAGCTGCTACCATGGGAGCTAAAGCGAGAGTAGTAGTATCGCCCACTCCACCAGTACTATGCTTATCAACTTTAATCCCGGGGATAGAACTTAAATCTATTATTTTTCCAGAATCAATCATAGCCTTGGTTAAATATCTTATTTCGCTGTTGTTCATTCCTTTAAAGTAGATAGCCATTAACATTGCAGACATTTGATAATCTGGTATTTTGCCCCCATTATATTCTTCAATCATAAATATTATATCGTTTTCAGTTAATTTTAAACCATTTCTTTTTTTTATAATTAAATCACTAAATCTCAATTATAATTTCTCCTTAATTCAATCTACCAATCTACCAATCTACCAATCTACCAATTGAATTTGTGGTTAGTATTAAATACAGGTTATTAGTTGTGAGAGGCAAGATGCAAGTTTATTTAGTAACGGGTAAACTGGCTAACCGGCTACCCATCTTCACGCGATACAAACTATTTATTCACTAACGACTAATGTATAAATAGAGGTACAAAAACTAAAGAAACTATACACATAACTTTAATTAATATATTCATGGAAGGACCAGCGGTATCTTTCAGGGGATCACCTACAGTATCACCGGTAATGGCTGCTTCATGAGATTTGGTTCCTTTACCTCCATAATTTCCCATTTCAATATATTTTTTGGCATTATCCCAGGCACCTCCAGCATTAGCCATCATAATAGCTAATAATACTCCTACTAATACTGCTCCAATTAATAAACCTCCTAAAGCTTCCGGACCAAGTAATATTCCAACAGCGATGGGAGCTACTACAGCTAATAGACCTGGCAGAATCATTTCTCTTAAAGCTCCTTTAGTACTAATATCCACACATTTAGCAGAATCTGGTTTTGCTTTCCCTTCTTTTAAACCAACTATTTCTCTAAATTGCCTACGGACCTCCTCTATGATTAAGGAAGCTGTTTTCCCAACTGCCTTTATAGCTAAAGCAGAAAAAAGAAAGGGCAAAAGGCCACCAATAAACATACCGGCAACAACTACTGGATTGGTTATGCTTATAACTTTTAACCCTACAGAACTACAATAAGCAGCAAATAAAGCTAAAGCAGTTAATGCGGCTGAACCGATAGCAAAGCCTTTTCCCATAGCAGCAGTAGTATTACCAACTGCATCTAAAGAGTCAGTAATTTCTCTTACCTTAGGATCTAATCCTGACATCTCAGCGATTCCTCCTGAGTTATCAGCAATAGGTCCATAACAATCAACAGAAACTGTATTTCCAATTATAGAAAGCATTCCTACCCCTGAGATGGCAATACCATATAATCCGGCAAATTTATTGGCTATCAAAATAGTAATAGCTAATATAATTAAAGGAAGACAAGTACTTTCCATTCCGACAGCTAATCCTGAAATAATTGTAGTTGCAGCTCCAGTAGTTGTTGATTGAGCAATTGATTTTACGGGAGAATAACTAAAGGAAGTATAGCGCTCGGTAATGAAACCAATAAGTATTCCGGCAATTAATCCAGCGGCAGTTACATAAAATATATCTAAATTTTTAAACATAGAATATGAAAGAAAAACAGAAGATACAATTAATAAAAAACCACTAACCATAGTTCCTTTGGTTAAAGCATTGTTTATGTTTTTAGGGTTATTAGTTTTTACAAAAAAAGATCCTATAATAGATGAAATTACTCCACAAGCAGATAACAACAAAGGAAATATCACTGCATTAGTTGTTTTAAATAATATTTGCCCTAAAATCATAGTGGAAATTATTGCACCTGCATAAGATTCAAATAGATCGGCACCCATTCCGGCTATATCACCTACATTATCACCTACATTATCGGCAATAACTGCCGGATTACGAGGGTCATCCTCAGGAATTCCTGCTTCAATTTTTCCTACTAGATCAGCTCCTACGTCTGCAGCTTTGGTAAATATTCCTCCACCTACTCTGGCAAATAAAGCAACAGAGCTTGCTCCTAAAGAAAATCCATCAATTAAACTTGCATCTCTCATAAAATAGTAAAAAATACCTATCCCAAAAAGGCCAAAACCAGCTACAGCCATGCCACTAACTGAACCACCAGAAAAAGCTATTCTTAAAGCCTTCCCTATTCCTTCTTCTTTAGCAGCATTGGTAGTTCTAACATTTGCTTTAGAAGCTACTTTCATTCCGAAAAAACCAGCTGATATGGAACAAATAGCCCCCAATATAAAAGCATAACTTGTAATAGGACCCCTTACCCAATTCAAAATAATACTCACTATGATAATGAAAAAAACTAATACGCTATATTCTCTTTTTAAAAAAGCCATAGCTCCCTGTTCAATTAATTTTGCGATGTCTTGCATGGTTTGGTTTCCTGGTTTTTCTCTAATTACCATTATAGAAAGAAATAAGGCAAAGGCCAAGGCAATTAGACCACTTAAAGGAATTAATAATTCAATTTGCATTTTTTTTATCCTTTCTATTTTATATTACATTTTATAGATCTCTTAATATTAAAATTAATTTATTTTCAGTTTTATTTCTTCCCACACTTTAAATTTTTTTCCTTTATTGCTGCTTGGGCAGCTGCTAATCGAGCAATAGGAACTCGGAAAGGAGAACAACTAACATAATTTAATCCTACAGAATGACAAAATTCTACAGATCGAGGCTCTCCACCATGTTCCCCGCAAATACCTACTTCTAAATCAGGTCGAGTTTTTCTGCCTAAACTAGTTCCTAACTCTACTAATTTCCCTACTCCTTCTTGATCCAAAACTTCAAAAGGATTATCCTCTAAAATATGATCATCCACATATTTTAATAAGAATTTACCTTCTGCATCATCCCGGCTTATTCCAAAAGTTGTTTGGGTTAAATCGTTGGTACCAAAGGAAAAGAATTCAGCTTCTTCTGCTATCTTATCAGCAGTTAGTGCAGCTCGAGGTAATTCAATCATAGTTCCAACTTTATAGTTTAATTTTATTCCTGCCAATTTTATCTTTTCATCGGCAATTTTTCTTACATCTCTACATATTGGTTTTAATTCGTTTATATGGCTGATCAGAGGAATCATTATTTCGGGTTTAACTTTTATTCCTTTCTTAGTTAATTCTATTGCTGCTTCTATAATGGCCTGGACTTGCATATTATATATTTCAGGATACAATAATCCTAACCTGCATCCTCTAAGTCCCAACATTGGATTTATTTCGTGTAAAGATGTTACTTTTTCTAACAATTTTTCTTTTTCATTAAGTTCTTTAATATCCTTTTCTTTTAATCGTAAAGTGGTTACTTCTATTAAAATATCCTCTAAATTAGGTAGAAATTCATGAAGTGGTGGATCTAAAAGTCTAATAATTACCGGCAGACCTTCCATCGCTTTAAAAATTCCTATAAAATCACCTTTTTGTATGGGTAACAATTTTTTTAAAGCTTCTTCTCTATTTTTTTTATTATCGGCCATAATCATTTCCTGTACAATAGGTAATCGATCCTGAGCCATAAACATATGCTCAGTTCTAGTTAGTCCTATACCTTCTGCCCCTAATTCTCTTGCCTTTAGAGCATCTTCAGGTGTATCAGCATTTGCGTATACGCCTAAGCGTTTTTTTTCATTAGACCAAGATAATAATATTTTAAACTCTTCACTCATTTCTGGATCAATGGTAGGAACTTTTCCTAAAAATACTTCTCCACTCCCACCATCTATGGTAATAAATTCACCTTTTTTTATGGTAATATTATTAACACTAATGGTTTCTTTTTTTGCGTTAATACTCAAAACACTGCAACCTGCTACACAAGCTTTTCCCATTCCTCGTGCTACTACTGCAGCGTGGCTAGTCATACCACCCCTACTAGTAAGAACACCTTGTGCTTCTACCATTCCATGAATATCATCAGGAGTTGTTTCTGTTCTTACTAATATTACTGGTTCTTTTTCTTTCCCTAATTGTTCTGCTTCATCTGCGGTAAAAATAACTTTTCCATAAGCTGCACCAGGAGAAGCGGGTAGTCCTTTAGCAATCACTTTAATCTTTGCGTTTGGATCTATTCTTTTATGTAATAATTGATTTAACTGATTAGGTTCTACCCTCAAAATTGCTTCCTCTTTACTTATTATCTTTTCTTCCACCATATCTACGGCAATTTTAACTGCAGCCTGGGCGGTTCTTTTAGCGGTTCGAGTTTGTAGTAAATAAAGTTTCCCCTTTTCTATGGTAAATTCAAAATCCTGGACATCTTGGTAATTCTTTTCTAAAAGTTGGATTACTTTAATAAGTTCTTGATATAATTTAGGTAAATCATTTTTTAAATTTGATAATGGCATAGGTGTTCTAATGCCTGCCACCACGTCTTCTCCTTGGGCATTTAGTAGATATTCTCCGTAATACTCTTTTTCCCCGGTAGAAGGATTTCTGGTAAATCCAACTCCCGTTCCAGAATTATCTCCCATATTACCAAATACCATTTCTTGAACGCTTACCGCTGTACCTAGATCGTCAGGTATTTTATTGATCTTTCGATAAGTTATTGCTCTTTTATTATTCCAAGAATTAAATACGGCATCTATGGCCATTTTTAATTGTAATTCAGGGTCTTGAGGGAAATCTTTTCCGATCTCTTTTTTAATTAGCTTTTTATATCTTTCTAATAATTTTTTCAGCCCTTCACCTTCGATTTCTGGGTCTAATTTTACTTTAAGTTCTTTTTTAACTTCTTCCAAAATTATTTCAAATTTATCATGTTCAATGCCTAAAACTACATTCCCAAACATCTGAATGAAACGACGGTAACTGTCATAAGCAAAACGCTCATTTTTGGTTATCTCGATAATTCCCTGAATAGTAAAATTATTTAATCCTAAATTTAAAACCGTATCCATCATACCGGGCATAGAAATTGCTGCACCTGATCGCACTGAAACCAATAAAGGATTTTTTGGATCTCCCAATTTCTTTTTAGATATTTTTTCCAATTGTTGTAGTTTATCTTTTATCTGTTCTTCTAATCCTTCAGGATATCTGGTACCGTTTCTATAATATTCAATACAGGCTTCTGTACTTATAGTAAATCCTTGAGGTACGGGAAGACCAATTCGGGTCATTTCAGCTAATCCTGCACCTTTCCCTCCTAAAATTGTTTTCATATTAGCTTTTCCTTCATTAAAAAAATAGACATATTTTTTCATAATTATTTTCCTTCCTTTATTAATTTAAGTATTTTAGTTGCAATATCTTCTATTGCCATATTGGTTATATTAATTATTGGACATCCGATCTTTCTATAAATATTATCCGCATATTTTAATTCTTTAACCACTCTTTCTTTATTAGTATATATACTCTTTTCGGATAATCCTAATGCTTTTAATCGTTCACTTCTTATTTCAATTAATTTATCAGGGTCTATGGTTAAACCAACTACTTTCAGCAGAGGTAAATTAAATATTTCTGGTGGTGGATCGAATTCAAAATCTAAAATTATGTTGGCTATTTTTAATCCTTTATGGGCAAGATACATACTAAGTGGTGTTTTTGAAGTCCTAGAAACCCCTAATATTACTAAGTCAGCTTTGGATAAATTTAATTCCCTTTGACAAGCATCATATTTCACTGCAAATTCTATTGCTTCCATTCTTTTAAAATATTCTTTATCTAATTTTCTGATAATTCCTGGTTCTAATTTAGGTGCAATCCCACTTATTTTTTCGATATTTTCAATAATTGGTCCAAGTAGATCAAAAGAAATAATAGATTGCTTCTTACCTTCCTCTTTTAAAAATAACCTTAACTCTGGTTTAACTACAGTATAAATTATAAAACTCTTCTCTTTGCTAATTTTATCAATTATACCTTTGATATCCTTGATAGATTCAATATGAGCAAATAATTTTAATTTAATATCCTCAGAATTAAATTGACTAATTGCAGCATATACTACTGTTTGAGCAGTTTCACCGGTAGAATCAGAAATTATATATATCGTAGGTTTATCTTCAATATTTTTCATGTTTATTCTCCTTTCTCTTTAATAGAAACAATCTTAGATAAATCGGCTATTTGATTAAATAATATACTAATTTTCTTTATAATGGCAATCCTATTTCTTCTAATATTTGCCTCTTTGGTCATTACCAGCACTTTTTCAAAAAATTCTTCTACCGGTTCACATAAATCTTCTAATAAATCAAATACTCTTTTATATTCTTTGTTAAAAATATATTCCTTTACTCTGGGAACAATATTTTCATAATTATAATATAAATTATATTCTGCTTTTTCCTTTAATAATGATTTATCGACCTCAATTTCTTTATCATTCTTGGATAAATTTAATACTCTATTTGATGAGTTAAGTATTTTTTTAAAAATTGGCTGATTATATAACTCATTAATAACCTCTATCCTACGTTTAATATCAAATAAATCTCCTTTATTATCAACTGTTAAAACCGCATCGATTATATCATAATATATCCCTTCTTCTAAAAAGATATTTTTTATCCTTTGTTGAAAAAAATACAATATCTGAGAAGTTATTTCATTTTTTTCTTTTTCTAATTTAAAAAATACATTTTTTTTATAAAAACATAAAGATTTACAAATGACATCCTTTAAGGATATTTCCAGATTTTTTTCTAAGACTATCTTAATTATTCCCAAAGCTTGTCTTCTTAAACCATAAGGATCTTGGGAACCAGTGGGAGCAAGACCCCTGGTAAAACAACCTACAATATTGTCAACCTTATCAGCAATTCCTAAAATAATCCCATTTTTAGTTTTAGGTAATATATCACCGAAAAAACGAGGAAGATAATGTTCAGAAATAGCTTCCGCTATTTCTCTCTTTTCATTAGAAAAAATGGCATATTCTTTGCCCATTATCCCTTGCAATTCTGGAAATTCTTTTACCATTTCAGTAACTAAATCTGCCTTGCATAAATAAGCAGACCTTAAAAGATCTTTTTTAACTTGTGGTTCAACCTGTAGACAATCTGCAATATATTTACCTAATAACTTTAGCCTCTTCGTTTTATCAAAGAGATTCCCCAAATTTTCATGGAAAATAACACTTTTTAATTTAGTAACTCTCTTTTCTAAAGGAATTTTCTGATCTTCTTGATAGAAAAATTTTGCATCTTCTAATCTGGCTCTAAGTACATTTTCATTGCCTTTTATAATTTTATCGGCATACTCTTTAGAATTATTAATCACTACGATAAATAAAGGCAGTAATTTATGTTTCTTTTCAAAAACCGGGAAATACTTTTGATGTTTTTCCATAACTATAGTTAAGACTTCTAGAGGTAATTCTAAATATTTGGGATCATATTTTCCTAATACTGCATAAGGATATTCTACCAAATAGACTGTTTCTTTTAATAGCTTTTCATTTATTATTTCTTGGCCACCAATTAATTTAATTATCTGTTTTATCTCAGTTTTAATTACATTTTCCCTAATTTTGGGATCAATTATTACATAATTTTTTTCTAACTCCTTTAAATACTCTTTAGTAAAAGATATCTTTATTTTTTGAGGTGCTAAAAGTCTATGTCCATAAGTTACGTTTCCAGAATTTAAGCCCTCTAAATTGAATCTAATTATTTTTCCATCGTATAACGCCAATACCCATCTTATGGGACGGATAAATCGTAAATTTTTATCTTCCCAACGCATTGATTTAGGAAATTGTATACTTCTTATTATTTTAGGAAACATCTGAGATAAAATATCAATAGAAGGCTGACCTATTTTAGATTTTGAAGCAAAAACATATTTCCCCCTTTTTGTATCTTCAATAATTAAATTTTCAACGTTTATTCCTTGACTTTGAGCAAATTTTAAAGCCGGTTTTTGTGGTTGCAAATCTTTATTATAAGCAATTGAATAGGCCGGCCCCTTAATTTTTTGAAAAATGTCTTCCTGTTTTTCGTGAATATGTGATATGAATAATATTAATCTTCGGGGAGTAGCATAAACCTTAATTTCTTTATAGTTTATCCTTGCTTCTTTTAAATATTTTTGCGCTAATTGTTGTAAATTTTTTAAGGCATTCTCTATATACTGAGCAGGTATTTCTTCAGTACCAATTTCTAATATTACTTCACTCATTAAAATTCTCACTTTGGTCTAATCTTTTTTATTTAATTAAAGGGAATCCCAATTTCTCCCTTTGTCTAACGTATTCTTCTGCACATAAGTGCGCTAAATTTCTTACTCGAGAAATATATCCGGTTCTTTCTGAAACACTAATTGCTCCTCGAGCATCTAATAAGTTAAAAGTATGTGAACATTTTAAGATATAATCATAAGCTGGTAAGGTCAGTTCTTTTTTTATTAATCTTCTGGCTTCTTTTTCATAAATATTAAATATCTTAAACAATATGGATACATCTGCTTCTTCAAAGTTATATTTAGATTGTTCGACTTCTGCTTGATGACGAATATCTCCATAGGTAATACCATTGCTCCATTTTAAATCAAAGACATTATCTATTTCTTGAATAACCATACCTAACCTTTCTAAGCCATAGGTTATTTCAACTGGAATAATTTTTAAATCAAGACCACCAGCTTGTTGAAAATAAGTAAATTGAGTTATTTCTAATCCATCTAGCAAAATTTCCCAACCTAATCCCCAAGCACCTAAAGTAGGAGCTTCCCAATCACCCTCAATAAGTCTTAGGTCATGTTCTCTTCTTGAAATTCCTAATCTCTCTAAACTTGCAATATAAATATCTTGCACATTTTCAAAAGAAGGTTTTAATATAACCTGAAATTGGTAATGTTGTTGGACTCTATTAGGGTTTTCTCCATAACGTCCATCGGCAGGTCTTCGGGATGGTTCGACATAAGCTGCTTTCCATGGTTCAGGACCTAATACTCTTAAAAAAGTAGCTGGATTCATGGTACCCGCACCGACTTCTATATCATAAGGCTGTTGAATGGTACAACCTTGTTCTCCCCAATATTTTTGCAAATTAAAAATTATTTCTTGAAAATCCAAATTAGTATCTCTTCCTCTTAAATATAAATAAAATTCCCTCTCTTTTAGATTATTTATCACCATATTAACTGTTAGAGAGAGGGATTGCATTTTCTTTGTTAATATATCAAAATCATGCTTAGTTGTCAACGAAAAGCGAATATTAGTTAAAAAACTTACTTAATCTTTTTTTAGTGATTTTAAAAAAGTTTCTGTTTTAAATCTCTTTTCAGAATAATAAGTTAGAAATAAATTGGTAATTTTTTCTAACTCCTTTATTCTTATGTCTGGAATAGTGGCTTTAGATATAACTGATAAAGGAGTTATTAATAATTTCCTACTTAATTTTAAAAAATAAAGAGAAATCTGAATACAACCTTCTTTATTTTTAGATATACAATTATGGCATATCACTCCACCTTCTTTTATATTAAAATACACTTCTTTCTGATCATTTATTGTTTTATCGCATCTGCAACAATGATGAAGAGATGGCTTATAGCCTAAAATTGACATAACTTGCCATCTAAACGATAGAGTGAGTAGTTTTGGATCATTAGTTTTCCTCAAGTAATGTAAAACTTCTTTTAATAAATTAAATAGACCGATATTTGTTTCCCTCTCCTCAGTTAATTTATCAACTATTTCTACGCAATTAGCAGCAAAAGCAAATTTAACCACTTCTCTGCTCGTCGAGAAGAAAGATTCTAATATTTCGGTTTGACTTATAATATCCACATTTCTCCCTTTGTAAATTAAAAAAATAGCATAAGTTAAAATTTCTAAACTACTTCCAAATTTACTTTTTGTTTTGCGGACTCCTTTGGCAATAGCTTGAATTTTACCGAAATTTTTGCTGTATATAGTGACAATCTTGTCAGCCTCCTCATATTCTATGCTTTTTAATACTATACCTTCTGTTTTATATAACATACTATTACATAATCTCCACTACAAAAGATCATTTTTATTAAACGCCTCGGGGAGCAATTCCTTTATTTTATTAATCTTAATATCTCCTTTTAAATTTGCCATAATCAAGGTAATATCCTCACCAAATTCTAATATTACTTGTCGACAAGCACCACAGGGATAACAAGGTCTTATTGTATCAGCTATAATTGCAATTGCCTCAAATTTTTTAAAACCCTCCGAGATGGCTTTAAATACTGCTACTCTTTCTGCGCATATAGTCAAACCAAAAGACGCATTTTCAATATTACAACCAGAAAAAATTCTGCCCTCAGAGGTAAGTATTGCTGCACCAACTTTAAATTTAGAATAAGGGGTATATGCTTTTTTTCTTGCCTGTTCTGCTTCCCCAATTAATTTTTTATATTTTTCATTCACAACTTATTCACCTTCTTTAACTTCTTATTTAAACCAAACTATCGTATCATTAGATACTATTTGAATCCATATTTTCCCTTGATTCAAATTTAAAAGTTTTCCCTGGCTATCGTAATACAACGTTGGTTGGTCTTTAGATTTTTTAACCCATTTCGATACAAAATAATGCCCTCCATAAAATACTTTAGCAATACCTTCTCCAATGACCTTAACCTCCAATCTACCTTCTTTATCATCAAAAATTTTTTCAATAGGGACATATTGAATAATTATATTTGAAGTAATTAAATTTTCAAGAGTCTTGCTGTCTTGATGAGGCTTAGAGTTTATATACCTTAAATAAGTATTACTATTTGGTTTATATTCATAAGATATGGAATATTTTTGGTTATATTTAATGGAAATTTTAGAAATATCCCCTCCTGATAAATTAAGGGTTCTCAGATTAAGTAAACCTTCGCTTAAATTCACCTCATCTTGAAAACCTAATTTTCTACACTTCTCTCTTAAATTGTTGGTATTAGTAAAAAGATTAATCCATCCTCCAATTTTTTCATCACGCCAATAAGGAGAAGGATAACGCATCTGGTCTAAATTAATAACTTTTTCGTCTTTTAAACTTTGTCCTCCACAATGAGCAAAGATCGGAGACCATTCAGCAGCTAATTTCGAAAAATAATATCTACTGCTTCTAATAGGCCCTACTATTGTTGAATCATTATTAATGAATATACCCATTAATCTAGTATAAGGATGTTCTACATTTACTTCATAAATTACCTCTGCATTATTTAAACCAGTTTGATAAACTACCTCCTCAAATGAATTACCAACCATTATTGCTAAAGGCCTTACCGTATTTGCATATATACTATTATTTACAGTAAAATAAATAAACATAATAAAAAATATTAGTATTAACCTGTAAAAAAATAATTTTTTAAATATTCCTTTCTTCATAACTTATCCTCTTTCTAATTTCTTAATTTATTTCTATATTATTTTTTTAATTTACCTATCAAGTTTTATTCATTATTTATAATTATATCTGAAAGTTTTTCTATTGAAGTAATTATCCTATTACTGATCTGGCTAATTAGATTTTCCCCATAATAATTATTTAGTTTTATCAAATTCGTCTTCTATCTCTCCAAAAATCTCCTCTAATAGATCTTCTATGGTAACTACCCCAGAAATATTTTTATCTTTGCTTATTACTACAGCAATATGAACCTTCTTTCTTTGAAATTCTTTTAGAAGATAAGTAACTCTTTTATTTTCTGAAACAAAGTAAGGAGGATGAATTAAATTTGATAGATTTAAATTATGGTATAATTTTTTCTTTAAATCTCCCATAAGAAAGTCTTTAGCATAAATAAAGCCAATAATATTATTTAGATTATTCTTATAAACTGGGATTCTGGAAAATCCTTCTTTATTCATCAATTTCATAGCATCTTCAACGGAAGTAGATACTTCAATGGCTACAATATATTTTTGAGGTCTCATCACATCTTTAACATAAGTTTCATTCAAATTCAATATTCTTTCAATCATACTTTTTTCTTTTTTTTCTAATGCCCCTTCTCTCTCTCCAACCTCAAAAAATAATTTTAAGTCTTTTTTGGTAAAAAAAACATTTAAGGGTATATATTTTTTACCAGTTAGAATTCTAATAATAAAATTTGATATCCAACTAAAAAATATTTCAAGGGGAGAAAGTATAGAAGAGGCAATTTTTATATAGTAAGCTGTATTAATTGAAAACTTTTCAGCATTACTTTGGGCAATAGTTTTAGGAATTACTTCACAAAAAATTAAAACTATCAGGGTAGTTAATATGACCGAGATAGAAACCCCTTTATTCCCCCAGAAATATAGGGCTAAAGAAGATGAAATGGCAGAAGAAAGAATTACCGCAATATTAGTACCAATCAAAACTACTCTTAAAAATTGGTCAGGTTTTCGGGTTAAATCAGATATTATTAAAGCTTTTTTATTCCCATTTTTTGCTAAATATTTAAGATGTAATCTACTAGTAGATATAACTGCAGTTTCTACTCCAGAAAAGAAAGCAGCCACCAATAAACATATAAACAATATAAAAGGACTAATTTTAATCCACCATTCTGTCAAAATTATGTTACCCCCCCTTAGAATTTATCCTTTATTATTTCTTTGGAGCCCTGGAAATTTTTTAATTATTACTCTTATTATTCTATTCTTTACCACCTGTTCTATGGTTATTTGAATATTTTTATATGCTATTGTTTCATTTTTATTAGGCACCCTACCTATTAAATCATAAATGAAACCACCCAAGGTCTCAAAATCATTTTCTGGTATTTCAATATTTAAAAGTTCATTAATCTTGTCAATGCTTATTATTCCATCAGCAATTACAGTATTATTATCAATTATTTCGTATAATTTAGTTTCCTTATCGTATTCATCAATTATTTCACCTACAATCTCTTCTACCACATCTTCCATGGTAACCAGCCCTGCTGTCCCCCCATATTCATCAATGGCTATAGCAATTTGAATTTTATCCCTTTGAAAAATATCTAATAGATCATCTATTTTTTTATTTTCCGGAACAAAATAGGCTCTTCTTATTATTTTTTTTAAATCAAACTTTTCTTTTGATTTATACCATTGCTCATAAACTGCTAAGAGGTCTTTGGTGTATAATATTCCAATAATGTTATCAATGGTCTCCTTATACACTGGAGTTCTTGAATGTCCGATTTTCTTAATCAAATTTAATATTGAATCTAATTTAGCATTAGAAGAGATGCAGGCCATATCTACGCGAGGAACCATTACTTCTTTTACCATAGTATCACCAAATTCAAATATATTTCTAATCATCTTTTTCTCTTCTTCTTCAATTACTCCCTCATCTTTACCTACATTTATTAAAGTTATCAAATCTTCTTCGGTGATTTCTTTTTTCTCTTTAACCCTTTTTTTATCATAAAAGTAATATAAAGCATTAATTATTATTTTAAAAAATAATATCAGAGGGAATAAAAAAGATGAAATAATTTCTACTGGTCTGGCGATTTTTTTAGCAATTGTTTCGGCATTAGAAATAGCTAATGATTTAGGAACAATTTCTCCAAAAACAAGTATCATAAAAATCATTATTCCACCGGCTATACCAATACCTACATTTCCAAAAAGTTTTATAGCTAAATAAGTAGCTAACGAGGAGGCTGCGATATTAACGAACGTATTTCCAGTTAAAATTGTAATCAATGTTTTTTGTGGATCATCGAGAAGTTTAATGATTGAATTTACTCGCCAACCACTTTCTTCTTTTTGCATTTTTTTTAATTGCAGCTTATTAAGAGAGAATAAAGCAGTCTCTGAGCCTGAAAAAAAAGCTGATAAAATCAAAAAACCTAATAAGCAGACAGCTTCAATAATCAAAATAATAAAATTATCAGGGTTATCCAAATATAATCACCATAACTTTATAAAGAACCATCAAATAGCACATCATAAAATTAAGCCAATTTAGCTTTAGCTTTAGATAACATCCTTAGCTTTTGTAAGATTATTACCACTACTAATAAGACGATACCTATTCCATCAGTTAATAATCCAGGTTTTATTAGAGCAAGTGCACTAATAAGTAATATAACTCTTTCATATATTTTAGTATGATCTAATAGATATCCACTAGTTGCTGCCCCCAATGCTAATACGCCGACTAAGGTGGTTACAATTAGTATTAAATTATGGCCAATTGAACCACCTAAAAACATTAATCCCGAATCAAGGCAAAATACATAAGGAACCGCAAATCCGGCAACTGCTAATCTAGTTGCAATAAAACCGGTCTTCATAGCATTACCACCAGAAATTCCTGCTCCCGCATATGCTGCTAAAGCAACTGGGGGGGTAAGATCGGCAATTACTCCAAAATAAAGGACGAAGAGATGGGCAGCCATAGGATGTACCCCTAAATCGATCAAAGCGGGTGCAGCCATAATAGATAAAACTATATATTTGGCAGTGGTAGGGAGCCCCATTCCCAGGATAAGAGAGGCAATCATAGTAAAGAAAAGAGTTAACATTAAATTTCCGTGACCTAAAATCACCAGTCCATTGGCAATTTTTAATCCTAAGCCAGTAAGGGTGGTTGCTCCTACTACCATTCCGGCACAGGCACAGGCTGCTGCCACTCCTAAAGCCATCTTTGCTCCATCTTCAAAGGCTTCGCCTAATTTTTTAATATTTAAACGCGTATCGGGTCTTACCATACTTATGACTAAACACATTACAATAGCCCAGAAGGCGGAAAAAAGAGGACTATATCCTCTTACTAATAAATATACTAAACCGATTATAGGGATAATTAAATGACCTCTCTGCTTTAACACCTTACCTAATTTAGGAAGTTGTTCCTTGGACAAACCTTTTAAGCCATATTTGCAAGCTTCCAGGTGAACCATGGTGCCCACAGCGATATAATATATTATAGCAGGAATAGCTGCTGCAATGGCAATCTTAATATAGGGAATCCCTAAAAATTCAGCCATTATAAAGGCAGCTGCTCCCATTACCGGTGGCATTATCTGCCCTCCAGTAGAAGCTGCAGCTTCTACTGCCCCCGCAAAATCTTTTCTATAACCTATACTTTTCATTAAGGGAATAGTAAAAGTACCGGTGCCTACTACGTTAGCCACTGAACTTCCGCTAATGGAACCAAAAAATCCACTGGCGATAACCGCAACCTTAGCCGGTCCACCGGTGGTATGACCGGCGATTGCCATAGCTACATCAATAAAGAACTTACTCATTCCAGTTTTACTCAATACTGCCCCAAAAAGAATAAATAGGAATACAAAAGAAGCAGATACTCCTAAGGGTATACCAAATATCCCTTCCGTTCCGGTATATAAATGTTCGATAATTCTCCCTAAAGAATATCCCCTATGAGCAAAGAATCCTGGCATAATCTGCCCAAAATAGGAAAATATTAAAAATATAATTGCTACTATAGGAAGTGCTGAACCAGTAATTCTTCTCGTGGCTTCTAATACTAATAAAATTGCTATTCCCCCCATTATTAAATCTAAATTAGTAGGTAAACCGGAACGAACTACCATATCATTATAAAATATTATTAAATACAAACATACCCCTGCTCCTAAAATAGACAGAACTAGATCATAAAAAGGAATTTTAGTTTTATATTTTAAGAATTCCTTTTTAGAGCGTGGATAAATAAGAAAGATTAGGGATAGAGCAAAAGCCAGATGGACCGCTCTTTGTTTTAGGCCTAAAAGCAAACCGAATCCTGCGGTATAAAACTGGAAAACCGAAAAGGATATAGCAATAATAGAAATAATTATCGCCATAAGTCCTAATGGCTTTCTTATTCTTGATTCTGAATCATATTGTTCCATAAGTTTTTGAACATCTATTTCTTTATTTTCGCATTTAACATCTTTAGCCATTTATAACTTTCCTCCCCAGTAATAATTATATAAATTTCTTTTATAAACACCAATAGTCAATAATTTATCCCCCACCAGAGTAGATAGATTAATTTCTTTATCTTTAAAATAAAAATAATTTTCTCTTATTGCCCCAATCCTATAATAAATTGGATTAGGCATAACTCTATGCATATTTTTTATCTTAAATTTACCTTCTTCATTTATAAATTTTTCTTGACCAAAAGCAGCATAAGGCATACCTGCTCCCTGGTCCATAAAATCTGTCTCTACTAATATAACCTTATATTTATTATCAATAATAAAGATTTCCCATACCGGGGTAAGAGAAACAGAGTGAGTATATTTCAAAGTAAATTGATCGTCTGGTTGAATGGTTTGCTGAAATATCAGCTTACTATCAGAAAAAGACCTGAGTTCCAGGGTATATACTGATAAAGAAAAAAATATAATAATGAAAATTATAATTATTGCTAATCCTATAAATATAGATGTAAAACTTTTCTTGAACATAAATTAATATCGGGTACCATAAAGAAATATTAACCATATGGTACCCGTTTTACTTTTCAAAATTTATTTAATTAATCCAACTTCCTTATAATACAATTCTGCACCAGGATGTAAGGGTATACCTATTCCATTAAGAGCAGTTGCTAAAGTAATATTTTTCCCTTGAGAATGCACTTTTTCTAATATATCTCTATGTTCCCATAGTGCTTTAGTCATTTTGTAAACTACAGTAGGTGATAATTTAGCATCACATATCCATAAAGCGGGAGTAGCGAGGGCTGGAACTGGTTCATCTACACCTTTATAGATCCCAGCCGGAATAACTGTAGCTCCATAATATGGAATCTCAGCAACTAATTCCTTAATCTTTTCCTCGCTAATAGGTACTAACACCATATCTCTCTTGGTAGCAATATCAATAATACTGGAAGTAGGATAACCAGCAGTAGTAAAACCAGCATCTATCTGACCATCAATCAATCTTTGTGCTACTTCGTTAAAATCAATATATTCTACTTTCACATCATCAAAAGTAAGGCCATGGGCCTTTAAGATTATCTCAGCATCAGCGGCAGTTCCACTATTGGATGCACCTACTCCTACTCTCTTCCCTTTTAAGTCCTCTATAGTTTTAATTCCGGAAGCCTTAGTTGCAACTATATGAATAGTTTCTGGATATAAAGAAGCAATACCCCTTAAGTTAGTGATAGGTTGCGTATCTTTTAACATCCCTGTGGCAGTATAACACCAATAAGTTGTATTAGCCTGGGAAAAAGCTGTTTCAATTTGACCCCTACCTATTAAATTACAGTTTTCTATTGATGCATTTGAGGTCATTGCAGTCACTATTAATCCTTCGACATTGTTAGAAAGCATTTGAGCTAAGGCTCCACCTAAAGGATAATAGGTTCCGCCGGTTCCACCAGTAGCAATGGCCACAAATTGTTTTTCAGCAGCAAAACCAAAACTAAAGATTCCCACAACCAAACTAATTGCTAATACTAAAACTAAGGTCGTCTTATTTCTTAACATTTAAAAAATCCCCCTTTTATTTATTTATATTTCTAAAAAGCAAATATTTTATTTTAATTAATCTATCACCTCCCAATTTTTAATTTCTCTTGGTTTGGTAAATCTATGATGGGTATTTTTCTATATAAATATATATATCTTTTTTAAAATTATAAATAATAATCAAATAAATATAATCAACATCAATATTATATTATAACCTAAATTATAAATCAAAGGTGTCTAATATTTCATTTTCTTTTACCTGCATAATTTTATTGTCTCTATCTTCTTCATGATCATAACCTATCAAATGTAATAAACCATGGATAAGCAATATCGCTAACTCTTTTTCTAAATTATGATTTAAATTATTTGCCTGTCTTTGTGCAGTTTCTACTGAAACGACTATATCACCTAATAGTTTATTTTTATCGACTTCAGGAAATATTAAATCCCCTTCCTCTAGATTGAAAGTCAAAACATCGGTAGATTTATTAATTCCTCGATATTTTTTATTTAACGATTTTATAAATTTATCGTCAGTAAATAAAATACTAATTTCGGTTTTCTCATCAACCTTTAAATATTGAATAATATTTTTAATTATTTCCCTGATCCTTCGCCGATATATCTTGGCTATTTTCTGTTGATTTTTTATTAAAATTTCCATTATTTTTTTTCTCTTCTTTTAATTTTTTTATTAGATCATCATCAGGGTATTCTACCCTACTATGAAACATACCGGTAAGTATCCTTGAAAAACTATCACCGATTTTATCTAAATCTTTTAAAGTTAAATCACATTCTTCCAATTGACCATTTTCCAAATTTTTCTGAATGATCTCTTTTACTAAATTTTTAATTCTACTTGGTGTAGGATTAGTTAAGGTTCTGGTAGCAGCTTCTAATGAATCAGCTAATAAAATAATCGCTGTTTCTTTAGTCTGAGGTTTTGGTCCAGAATAACGATAATTTTCTTCCGCAACTTCTTCCACACTTGCTCCATTTTCTTGTAAAGCCTTATGGAAGAAATAGGTTATTAGTCCAGTCCCATGGTGTTGAGTAATTATATTAATTATATCTTTGGGAAGTTTATTTTTATTAGCTAATTCTACTCCTTCTTTAACATGAGAAGCAATCACTAAAGCACTTAAACTAGGTTCTAGATCATCGTGAATATTTTTATATGCCTCTTGATTCTCAATAAAGAAGTAAGGTCTTTTTATTTTACCTATGTCGTGATACAGAGCACCAACCCGAGCTAATAATCCATTACCTCCAATTTCTTCAGCAGCAGTTTCGGATAGATTACCTACCACTATACTATGATGATAGGTACCAGGTGCTTCTATTATCAATTTTTTTAATAAAGGCTGGTTAGGATTAGACAATTCCATTAGTTTAAAAGAAGTGGTAATATCAAAGAAACTTTCTAAAAAAGGTAAAATACCAATAGTTAAAATGACTGCTAAAAAACCATTTAATATTCCCCATAAATTGTCTTTTAAAATTAAATAATAATTTTCGTTGTTAATTAAACCTAAAGCTGATATAGCAACTATATTTACCCCTGCGATCATCAATCCTGCACGAGTTAAACTTGACCTTTGAGTCGCTGATCGAATACTGTATAGAGATACAATTCCACTAACTATCAACACTATAGTATAATTTATCTCTCCTCCAGGAATGAAACTTATTAAAAAACTCAGTATCACTGTTACTAATATAGCAATTTCAAAATTTAAAGATATTGCAATTAACATTGAAGCAGAGGCAATAGGTATTAAATACCCTGATACTTGAAGGGTTATTTTGGCAAATAAAACTATAAAAATACAAATAATGCTCAATAATATTAATTTATTTATATCTTTATAAATATCAGGATAATAGTATTTCAAATATAAAATTAGTAATGAAAAGCAAACGGTAGTAATTAGTATTATCCCAATAATGTTAGAAAAATTTATTTTAGGATTTTGTAAACCTAAAGCATTAAGAATAGCAATATCTTCTGAAGTTACAATATCTCCTTTTCTTATAATTATTTGCCCTATTTGAATCGTTCTTTCCACTTTATTTACTGAAGATATAGCTTCTTGACGTCTTTTTTCTGTATCTTCTTCATTTAAAAATAAACTTGGACGAATTAATATAATTCCAATTTCACTTGCAATTAAGGCATCATAATGACTAATTGAAATCTCGCTAATTTCTCTTACTAATTGTTTTTTTGCATTTTCTAAATCAGTTTCTTTAATTCCTTGTTCCATAATTTTTCTTACCGAAGTTTTAACGTCTCTATTTATTTTATTTAACGATAACTCATCAAGTTGAAGACCATCTATTATAATTTGTTCATCCATATTCAATTCCAAATTAACCTTGATTTCTTTGGCTATTTCTCTTAAATCATTATCGGTTAATTTTTCCTCATTTACCGTTAAATTAACCTTATTATTTTCTGAAGAATTATTTAATTTTTCTCTATACTCTTTTATTTTTAAAAAAATGCTATCTACTTGCTTTTCAACGTTTTCTATATTTACCAAATTTAAATCATAAACCTCTTCTATAGATCTGGAGGCTTTCTCTTTCAAATTTTGGGTTTCTTCTAAGTCTATAAATTCAAAAGTTTTCGGTGATAAAATATCTTTAGAGCAAATTTGTCCTTTCTTCAAAAGAATTTTATCTGGGAAAAAATTAAAAGATAAAATAAGGGTAATGGTAATTAATAAAATTAAAAATATGGTTATTTTCTGTATTAAATTTTTGTTGGTCCATTTTTTCTTGGGGGTATTTTTATCTAATATTTCCTCTTTATTTTTCCATCTCTTCCATTTTTCAGATAGTTTCATAAAATTAAATCACTCCATCTCCTGGTTGCGCAAATCTTCCCTTTCATAAGCTCGAATAATCTCTTGAACTAATCTATGTCTAACTACATCCTGATCATTAAGATAAATAAATTCGATACCTTTTATATTTTCAAGCACTTTTGATATTTTAATTAATCCAGAATTATCTTTTCGAGGTAAATCTATTTGAGTAATATCTCCATTAATTATAATTTTCGAGCCAAAACCAAAGCGAGTTAAAAACATTTTCATCTGTCCCAAAGTAGTATTCTGAGCATCATCTAAAATTATGAATGAATCATTTAAAGTTCTTCCCCTCATATAAGCTAAAGGGGCTATTTCAATTATTCCTCTTTCCATATACTTTTGGAACTTTTCTGAAGGCATCATTTCATAAATTGCGTCATATAAGGGGCGAAAATAAGGCTCTATCTTCTCCAATAAATCTCCAGGCAGATATCCTAAACTTTCTCCAGCTTCTACTGCTGGTCTTACTAAAATAATTCTATTCACACTTTTACTTTTTAAAGCAGAAAGAGCAATCGCTACAGCTAAATATGTCTTCCCTGTACCGGCAGGTCCAATAACAAAGACAATTTCATTCTTTCGTACTGCGTCAATAAATTTCTTTTGACCTAAAGTTTTTGGCCTAATTTCTTTCTCCTTTTTAAAAACATCAATTACATTACTATATAATAATTTCCAATCTACAGGCTGCTTATTCTTAGACATTTCAATATGATATTTTACTTCTGACAAAGAAAGAGAATGTCCCTCTCTAATTATGGAAAGAAGTCCTTCAATAATTTTGGTTGATTTATTTACTTCACTTTTTATTCCGGAAATTACCAGCTTACTATCATTTTGGGTGGATATCTTTATGGAAAAACATTCACTAATAAGTTTAATATTTTCATCATATTTTCCGAATAATTCTCTTAATTCGTCCTTACTATTAATAAATATATTTTTTTTAATAATCTCTTTTACTTCTATAGTAGGTCCCTACTTTTATAAAAAATAATTAAAATTATTTAAATAAATCATCTTTAAGGTTTATTTTACATTTTTTTATCATCAAACAAATCTATTTTTTCTCTTAAATTTATAAGGTTTTACTGCTCTGGGTGGAGCAAGTATCTCTGATAAAATTATTCCATTAATAAATATATTATTAGATAAATATTCTCTTAACTCATTTTTCTGGTTAGAAATAAAATCTTCTTCGTCTATTACCAGTGGTTTATTGGTTAAATGTTTTATTTCTTGTTGCTCATAAAATTCCTTAACTTCGTCATCTATAATAATTTTATCTTTATCTTCTATATCCTTAATATTTTCATAATTATCACTATACTCTGGTAATTTTACCTTATCTTGATTCGTAGCCTGGTTAACGATAGTCTCATCTTTTTTCTGATTTAAAATACTCGACTTTTTTATTTGATTTTGTAACCAACTAAATAAAATTATTAGAATATAAAAAATAAATATAAACAAACCTATGGACATTATTTATGCCTACCCTTTTTATTTGCTTTCTTTCTTCTTTGACATATCAGAGATGCTATCCCGCATAGCCGTATCAGCAGCAATATTTTTTAAATTATAATAATCCATTACTCCTAATTTTCCGGTCCTTAGTGCTTCTGCAATAGCCTTAGGAACTTCTGCTTCTGCTTCCACTACCTTTGCCTTCATTTCTTGGACTCTGGCTTTCATTTCTTGCTCCTGAGCTACCGCTAAGGCCCTTCTTTGCTCGGCCTTGGCTTGAGCAATTTTCTTATCCGCTTCTGCCTGATCAGTTTGCAACATAGCACCAATATTTTTACCTACATCTACATCAGCAATGTCTATGGATAATATTTCAAAAGCTGTCCCCGCATCTAAACCTTTTTTCAATACAGTCTTAGAAATATTATCTGGGTTTTCTAAGACATTTTTATGGGTTTCTGCTGAACCAATAGTAGTAACAATTCCCTCTCCAACTCTTGCTATAATGGTTTCCTCGCCAGCTCCTCCAACTAATCTTTCAATATTTGCTCTTACCGTCACTCTGGCAGTGGCCATAACTTGAATACCATTTTTGGCTACCGCTGCTACTATCGGTGTTTTTATTACTTTCGGGTTTACACTCATTTGTACCGCCTCTAAGACATCTCTTCCAGCTAAATCAATAGCAGTACCCTTTTCAAAAGATAAAGGAATGCCCGCTCTTGCTGCAGCAATCAAGGCATTAATCACTCGATCAACATTTCCTCCAGCCAAGTAATGTGCTTCTAATTTATCAATAGAAATGGTCAAACCAGCTTTAGTGGCCTTTATTAAAGCATTAACAATCTGATGGGGAGGCACCCTTCTAAGTCTCATACCCACCAAAGTAAAAATCCCCACCTTTACTCCAGCAGCCATAGCTGAAATCCATAATCCTACTGGTATAAATTGAAAGAAAATATAGATTATAAAAAGAACTACAATAATTGGTATCAATGGAATCAATAAACTACTCATTTTTACCTCCTTATTTTAAAAATAATATTTAAACTATCCAGGGACATCAACTGCTTCTACTACTATCTTATTGCCTTCCACACTTATTATTTTAATTTTAGTATTAGAATCAACGTATTCTCCTCGAGTAATGGCATTCAGTTTCTCGCCGTTTACCTCTACCATACCAGAAGGACGCAAAGGTGTAATGGCTATACCTTCTTTACCTATTAATCGTTTTGAGTTTTTTATTCCTACGCTATATCCTAATTCCTTTTCTTGTTTAGTAAAAAGAATAAATTTTCTCCAGGTTCGAGTAGCAGGAATATATCGAATTAACAAGAAAAATCCCACTATAGTAAAACCGAGAGCGATTAAGATAGAATAAGTTGCCTGGATAATATTTCCAAAAGTAAGGAAAATGCTGGTTAAAATGGCAATAATTCCACTTATTCCAGTCAAACCAAACCCAGGAATTAAAAATATTTCTGCTAAAAGTAAGAAAAAACCAACTAAAAAAAGGATAATTGCTTCCCACCCAGCTAAGCCAACAATTATATGCCCCCCAAAAAATAAAGACAGAGAAATTATCCCTATGCTCCCGGCTATTCCCCAGCCTAAGGTCCAAAATTCAATTATAAGTCCTAAAAAACCTATAGATAATAATAATGAACTGACTACGGGGTTAGTAACAAAACGGCTGATATTTTCTGCCCAATTAGGAGAAATATATTTTATTTTTACATCTTGGAGATTTAGAAAATTTAAAACTTCTTCAATGTTTAAAGCAATACCATCTACAAAATTTAATTTTATAGCTTGTTCAGTATTTAAAGTTAATATTTTATCTTTTTCGATTATATTTTCAATTTCTATATCTTTATCTACCATAGCAGCTGCTATCTTTTCTGGCCGCCCTCTACTCTGGGCAGTAGAAGCAAATTCAGCACTTAAGGCCGAAATATTTTTTTCATCTGCCGGTCGTGGTTCTGCAGCCCCGATACTGGCACCTTTATCCATTAGAATATACTTTGCGGATAAAGCAATTAGAGCTCCTGCGGACCAAGCTCTATTTTTAATATAGGCCACACTTGGTATATTTAAGTTGATTATTTTATCTCTAATCTGGATAGCAGCATCAACTCTTCCACCAAATGTATCAACTTCTAAAATAACCGCCTTCGCCTTATTTAATATCGCTTCCTCTAAAGCTCTTTGAACATATGAAGATAAGCCTAAGTCAATGGTGCCTTTAATAGAGATCAAGTACACTTCATCTGTTCCGTTTGCGGAGGTATTTAGAATAATAAAACTAATAATGGTAAATAGAGTTATAAATATAATGAATTTCTTACGATTTTTGTTAAAACTCTCTTTAAATATCAAATAATTTACACTCCTGAGTTAGTCGTTAGTTTGAAATACAATATACAAAATAAACTAATTAAACGATATAGTTTGATTCTAATAATTTATTAACTAATTAAATAATCAACGAATCGAGATATATATTTAAATTATAAAATTATAAAAACGAAGAAAGACTCAAAAATATATTTTCGAGCTAAATTGAGTCTTTCTTACTTAACCTTAATTGTCTAAATTGTTCAATAAATCCCTTACTATTTTATTAACTAATTTCCCATCTGCTTTTCCCTTTAATTGGGGCGTAATTTCTCTCATAACCAGACCAATATCTTTGGAATTTTTAAAATTAAACTTTAAAATTATTCCTTTGGCTACTTTTTTTATCTCTTCCTCAGATAATTGTTCAGGAAGATATTCCTTTATTATTTCAATTTCTTTTTTTGCCTTATCAGCAAGATCTGGTCTTTGACCTTTAATAAACATATCTAAAGACTCTTCAACTTTTTTTAAATTACTAACTATTATTGCAATTATTTCATTTTCATTAAGTTTTTCTCTTTTAGATATTTCAGCATTTTTAATTGCTGCTCTGATCATTCTTAAAGTTGATAATCTTAATTTCTCTTGGCATTTTAACGCCTTTTTCATATCATTAAAAATAACTTCTTCTAACGAAGATAATTTTTCTAACATTTAATACCTACCATCTTCTTTTCTGTTTTCTTTGAGCAGCAAGTAACTTTTTTTTCCTTCTAACGCTTGGACTCTCATAATATTCATGACGCCGAATTTCAGATATTATTCCACTTTTTTGGCATTCTTTTTTAAACCTTCTAAGGGCGTGATCAAGATCTTCATTGTCTTTTACTTTTATTTTAGTCATATTTACACCTCCCATCTCGTACATATTATAGCTTAACAAAATGATAGCGTTATGGGTGAAATCTCAATATTATCATTCTGCTTATTAAGTAAGATTATAAATTATTAAATTCTAATTACTATTTTACATTATATAATATTGCAATTAAATTTTCAAGGAATGTCACATAATAAATTAATTATTTGACAAAATATATCTATAATATTATATTATATACAATTAAACAATTTTAAAGGAGATTTTAGACAGATTATGATGCGAACAATAAGAAAATATATGAAAATTATATTAATTATAGTAATTGCTGCCTTTGGAGTATCTATTTTTTATGGCTTAGGACAATATAGATCTTCTCAAAAAACAAAATACTACATAGCAGAAATAAATGGAGTAGGAATTAGTTATAATCAATGGCAAGCTACTTTTCAAAATACCATATCAAGATATGATAATAAAACTATTTCCAGTATGGATCAATCCACCATTAATTCCCTTAAAAATAATATTCTCCAACAGATGATTAATTCAGAACTGCTATTTCAACAAGCTAAAAAAGAAAAAGTTAAAATTTCTAAAAATGATATCGATTCAGAAATAGACAAAATAAAAGAAAACTTCTCTTCCCCTGAAGAGTTTGATAATGCTTTAAAAGCAAACAACATTGCTCTTAATCAACTTCAAGATGATATCAAAAAGCAGCTCATGATAAATTATGTTTTAGGTGAAGCTAAAAATAAAATAACCATCACAGATGATGAATTATTAGAATATTTTAATAAAAATAAAGATAGTTTTTTTGAACCAGAAAAAGTTCATGCTTTACATATAATTGTAAACACCGAAGAAGAAGCGAATAATATTCTAAATAAACTCAAAGAAGGTATAATTGATTTTTCAGAATTAGCTAAGCAAAAATCGATAGATGCTTCTGCTCTAAATGGCGGAGATTTAGGATTTTTTACCAGAGGCCAGATGGTCAAGGAATTTGAAGATGCTGCCTTTTCTTTAAAACCAGGTGAAATTAGTAATGTGGTAAAGACCGAATTTGGTTATCATATTATAAAATTAGTAGAGAAAAAAGAAGCACACAATCCTACTTTTGAGGAAGCAAAAGAGAATATAAATAATATTTTAAAGAATCAAAAAGAAATCGAAGCAACCCAAAATTTAGTTTCTAATTTAACTGCTAATGCTAATATTATTATTAAATATGATTTTAAAAGCGAAAACCAATCATCCTCATCTTCCCCGGAGGAGACTCAAACATCAAATTCTACAACTACGGATTCCCCCAGAGAATATTCAAACTGAAACATCAAACTCTACATCTATAGAAGAGCTATCTCCAGAAGAAACTACCAATAATAACCAGGTTAAAGATACTGCTGAAATAAAATAAATATTCCTTTTCTAACTAGTTCAACACTGCTACTGCTTATCTTTATATACTTAACATATTGTATTTAAATAAGATTATTTTTATAAATTTTATATGTTCCTCTATTCGTTGAGATAAAGGCAATTTTCTACAAGTTTCAAAGGTAATAGCCGGAATATGAAGTTTAAAAAAAGCGTTATAGGTAGAACTACCCTCAATTGGCTTTACTAAAACTTGATACTCTATATTATTATCAATAATTCCTTTGTTCATTTCTTCGACAATAGAAGAATCTAACTTAAACAAATAATCATCATCGGAATCTATTACCATGGTTTGGCCATAATTGGTTGAATTTTTCTTGTAAAACTCTATTGATTCGTGTAAATCAATTAATAAGTCAACCTTATAACTTTTTATTAAACCAAATATTTCATAAGCTAATTTTTCTACAGAATTACCTTGAGGATCTCCAGGGTAAGCTCTATTAAGATTCATATCTTGAGGGAAACTTCTTAATCCTTTCTTACAGGCTAAAATGTTTGCTTCTGGAATAATGATCAAAGTTCCTTTTTCAATATCTAGATTATCTTTCAAATATTGAGTAGCTTTAATCCCGGCTATTTCATCTCCGTGTGTACCAGCTAAAACCATTATAATCGGCTTTTCAAACTGAGTCCTTATTATATAAACAGGAGTTTGGTTATCTGTTCCGGTGCAGATATATTCGACAGAAGTTGTTTGTGGTAAGACAATCTGAGGTAAACAAATAAATATCAATATTGCTACTATAAATATTCGTATTCGTGTCAGGGGACGGTTCTTGGTCACATTTTTTATTTCCTTTATTATATACTATCTTATTCTAACTCCTGACTTCTTTCTTCTTTCCTATACACTACGCTTCTACGCTAATTTTCTCTAATTATCATCTTTACGCTTTGATAAATATCTTCTGCTAAAAATTCTATCTTTTCTATCCCATCTTTCCTGATAATTCGATAAGTTTTAACCTGATAACCAGGTAATCCTTCTTGTACTACTATTTCTTGATTAGCTTTTAAGTTAGGATCTCTCTCTTTAATGATCTGGTAATCAATTACTTTTTGATCTTTACTAATAATTTGTACTTCTGGTTTATCTTCATTTTGGCCAAAAATATCAAATTGTAATATGTCTCCTAAAATTTTCGCAAAAATCACTATCTCATGATTTAAATTATTTTTAAATTTTAAATCTTTATACCCATAGAATATTGCTGCATCCCTTCCTAAAGGAACGTATTTATTTGCCTCTCCATATATGGTGTGGTTATATCTCTCTATAATTGGTATATTAGCTAAAAGAGCTGCATTATAAAGAGTACTTGCTACTTGGCATACTCCACCACCATATCCGTTTTCGAATTTGCCATTGGCAATTATAGTACCTTCTTTAAAGCCATCTACTTTCTCTGCTGGACCCACATATTTATTAAAAGAAAACACCTCTTGTGGATTTACTAATCTACCATTTATCATCTCAGAGGCTAATTTAATATTAAATCTAGTATTCTCATCTTTATTTTCTAATGAGGTAGAATATGTTCCTAATTCCTGATCAATGGCTAATTTTGTTAATACATTCTGGGTAGTATATTTGGGAGCAATAGTAATCACAGGCAGGCTGAAAATATATTTTTCTTGGTCTAAACATTTTAATGTTTTTATTATTTCTTTATTAAATTCTTCTAAATTAAGCTTTACCCCTACTCCACTTTCAATAATCCTATTACCATCTATATAAGCATCATTAGGCATACGATTTATTAAGGAACTTATCTTATTTTGAAAATCTTCTAATTTTTGTGGATTAAATTCAACTTGAAAAGGCACTTCATATCCTTTTCTCCAAAGGATAATTTTATCTTTTAGCCGTTTAAAAATATTACCAGTACGAGCAATACTATAAGTTTCTTCGATTACTTGAGGCAAATTAATAGAAACATCCAGCTCAGTATGGGGAATAAATTTTATTTCTTTATCTTCAAATAATAATATACGAGGAGAATCAATTATTTTCAAGGCAATGGGCTGAAGAGTTTTTTGAACTTCCTCCCTCTTTAATCCTCCCAATGGAATACCAAAGGCAGACACTCCGGGGAATATATTATTTCTGTTTATATATAAATCAACAGTATCTACTAAACTCACTATAACAAATATTGCCGCTAAAAATAAAAAAATTTTTCTTATCTTATTGTTCTGGCTGTTCTTTTTTTTCTTAGAATAATATTTCAATAAATCGTACTCCCATCATTTTATTATTTCTTATATATTTTTACTTTAGATAAGAGTATAAGTTGATAATTTATTAATATTTAGGTATAATATCTTAAATAAAATAATTTTAACAACTTATTAATACTATTTTCTTACAATTTTTACTATTCTATCCAGCGGGAATAGCTCAGGTGGTAGAGCGTTGGCTTCCCAAGCCAAAGGTCGCGGGTTCAAACCCCGTTTCCCGCTCCATTGTTTGGTCTATTACCAACCATATTTGCCCAGTAAAGGTACAAAAATACAACCTCCATAATTTTGTATTTTTAATTTACCTTTCTCTTTCTTCCCCAATAAAAGATCCTGGGAAAAAGAATTACCTACTGGAATTACTATTCTCCCCCTTTCTTTTAACTGACTTATTAAACTTTGGGGTATTTCAGGTGCACCTGCGGTAACTATAATACCATCGTAAGGAGAATATTCTTTTAAACCATTAGTTCCATCTCCCCCTACTACTTTAACATTTTTTATTTCCAATTCTTTAAATATTTTTTCGGCTCTATCTGCTAGATTTTTAAGACGTTCAACAGTATAAACCATCTTAGCCAATTTAGACAAAATGGCTGCTTGATAACCTGAACCAGTTCCTACTTCTAAAATACACTCTGAACCTTCAAGAGTAAGGCATTGAGTCATTAAGGCGACCATATAAGGCTGGGAGATGGTCTGCCCCATACCTAGGGGTAAGGGACAATCCAGATATGCTTCCTTTTCATTTTCTTTCAAGACAAATTTCTCTCGAGGTACCATACTCATTGCCCAAAGAACTCTTTTATCTTTGATACCTCTTCCTTTTATCTGATATCTTATCATCTCTTCTCGTGCTTTTTCGAAATCCATAAAAAATCACTTCAATTTCTAATTATTAATATCAATATCTAATCTATTAACCTTAAAAAAATTTTTCTAAAACATTATGCCCTCTAATTGCTTCTATTATAATATAAATAGTCATAGCAATTAAAAAACCTAAACACATCCTGAAATAAAAAATAACCGCTTTGGTTTTCGGATGATTAGTATGGTAAAGTCTAATTATAAACCTGGAAAGCACTATAATTATAAAAATCAATATTAAAATTAAATATATTTGATCATTCATATTTTTTATCTAAGATTCCATTTTTTTGCCCAATCTTTAACTTTAGGCATAATATCGTAATTAGTTAAGTCTAAAGAAAGTGGAGTTATAGAAACTTTATGGTTATAAATTGCCTCAAAATCAGTATCGGGTTCAATCTTCCCTTCGGGCAAGT
>PFIP01000022.1 GCA_002782675.1 Candidatus Infernicultor aquiphilus | reverse complement strand
CGCTGCTTTTAAAGAAGTTGGTGGAATTTAGAGCCATAATCAAAAAGCCGATCTATATTACCTCTGGCTATAGATGTTCGGAATATAACCAAAAAGTAGGAGGGATAAAAAGTAGCTATCATATGTTGGGTCTGGCAGCAGATATTCAAGTAGAGGGAGTATCTGCCCTTGACCTTTTAGAGTATGCGGAGATGATCAACTTTGCCGGGATCGGCTTTTACGAGAAGAAGAACTTCTTGCATCTGGATGTTAGACCGACGAAACTTGCTCGCTGGAGAGGATAAATTAGTCGTTAGTGAATAGTGAATAGTCGTTAGTAAAAAAATAGAGCGGGGATGGATAAATTTATCCCCTACCTAATTAGTAAATTAATTTATTAACCAATTGGAAAATTGGAGAATGGGAGAATTGATATATGGATATAAAAACATTATTAGACTTAATCGCTAATCAAGGTTTTCCTATTGCCCTGTCCATACTCTTAATCTTTCGGATTGATAGGTTTATGCAAGAGATAGTGATTGCCCAGAAAGATGGTTATCGGCAGGTTCTGGAAAATACCAAAGAGATACACAATACTATCACTACCTTAAATCAGCAAAATCGGGAATATTATTCCCTACGCTTTTCAGAAGTGCAGAAAGAACTTTCCGGAATGAAGGTAGAGTTAGGGAAAATTGAATAGAGATAAAAAGGCAATAAAAAAAGGGTAAGCTATAGAGGAAGCCTCCTCTTTAGCTTACCCTTTTTATTTTGTAATTAAATTTGTCAATATATATTCTCTTAAAAACAGTAATTGTGAATCGAAGTATCGTTCACTGATTTTTTGGATAGAAGAAGTTTTCAATGGCTTTTTTTAGCTAAATTTTCACCCCTCCAAAATTTGAAAGTGGCTATTTATAAGGGTTACCTAGTTTTGGGGAGGCAAAAATAGGCCAAAAACAGGGGTCGTAATTGCCGATCTTTATATTATATATTTGCGCTTGCGCTTCGTCTCTGTTAAAAAGCATAAAGATCGGTACTTAGATATTTGAGTCCTGAATCATTTATTAATAAGGCTATCGAACTATTTTTCTCCACACCGCTCAATAGTTTCAATGCTGCAGCCACATTTGCGCCTGATGAAAAGCCTGCAAAGATTCCCTCCCTTTTAGCAAGGTTTCTGGCAGCGTCAATTGACTCATGGTCGGAAACGCTCAAATAATCAGACACCAGCTCTCTCTCTAAAAAAGGAAGGTCCATACTATATCCGCCGCCCTGTATCTTATGGTTGGAACGTGTAATAGGTTTACCGGCCAAATAGGCAGCAGTCTCCGGCTCTACAATATAGCAGCGTATACTGGGTTTGTGCTTTTTTAATGCTTTTGTACATCCTACAAATGCTCCGGCAGTTCCAGGGAAATCCAGGAAAACATCGACATCTCCGCTACACTGTTCCCATATTTCTTCACCGGTAAAATATTCATGAGCATGAATATTACCTATGAGATGAAATTGATCCGCCCTGAAAGCGTTCAATTCCTCGGTTATTTTTTTTGTTTTATTTTCCACCAATTTAAGATCTTCACCGGAAACCTGGCCAACCGGTGAGCCGGCTGCCTGGTCTACCAGCACGACTTCTGCTCCCAAAGCTTTCATCATTCTGGCACGCTCGGTAGAATTTCCTTTGGACATGACGGCTATAAATCTGTATCCTTTCACTGCACATACTATGGCCAGACCGGTTCCAGTATTTCCGCTGGTCAGTTCGACAACCGGCTGTCCTCTTTTCAAACTCCCATTTTCCTCAGCCTCTTCAATCATCTGTAATGCTATTCTATCCTTTTTACTGAATCCCGGATTCAAGTATTCAAGCTTGGCATATATTCTTCCTTCCACTCCGTATGCTTTTACCAGTCGGCTTAAATTGACCATCGGCGTTTGTCCTATTGCTTTATGCACACCCGAAAGTAGTTTCTTCAATCAATGTCCCTCCTTGTCCCATTATTTTGTATTATATCAGTATTATAGACACCCACAGGTTTGTTCGTGGTTGTTTACATTATCACGCAGTTGCTATGATGTCAATAATAAAATCTACCCTGTCCCTATTTTTTATTAATCCATTTTTGTAGATTTTTTGCCTAATTTACGAAATATTTTCACCCACCAATATTCTACGCTAAACTTGAAATTATTCTTTTGCCAAATCCATAAAATTAAAATCCAAATTATAATATTTAAGGCACCAAAAATTAAACACCCATTTATGGTTTGATTCCATGCAGGTATTAGATAGCTAAGTATTTTCCCAAATATCTCGGAGAGAAGCGTTTCAAGTAAGTATATAGTTAAGCTTACCCGGCTAAACCATTTTATAAAAGGTATATTGATGATTTTTTTATTTCTAAACTCAAAAGTTAACCAGAAAAATGTGATAATTAAAATAAAAATACCTAACTCTAAGTGTGTTTTGAAATACCAAAAATAATCTGCTTTGGAGATTGTCTTCGGGAAATTCATACAACCAACCAATCCATATATAAAAAAGAAAAGGCCAATGGGGATGATGACTTTCTTAATCAGGTTTTCCCTTTTTCTATATATCATCAGCCCTATAATAGAGGCAAATAGGCCATAGGCCAGATAGGGCAATAATGGATAAGGATTTGCTATAGTGAAGCTAAGTATGGTTGCTACTAAATAATTCTTTGCCTGTATTGATTGACCTACTATGCTATAGAGGTAAATTCTTGTAAATGAAAAGAGCATTATTATAAAACCCGATATCCCTAACACCCAGTAATTTCTTTTTTCTTTTTCAAACCCTTTGTTTCTCAATAAAAAGAACAATAGTGATGTTACAATGATCAGGTTTAACCCTATGGTTGATATAGAAGAACCCTCAAAGAATTTAGTTATACGGGGGAAGGTTAGCTGCATATTCCTGATTGAACTTGCTACCACAGTCATATCCGGCTGATTGTTGATAAAATCGACATTCCATCTACCCAGAAAAATATTCAGTATATAATGAATTATTATATAAATACCTCCGGCAATGAATAAGAAATTTGCATGTTTTAGATTGCCCAGCATTTCGATTCTTCCGGAAAACATGATGGTATTAACAATTCCAGAGTAGAATATTAGTAAGCCTCCCCACAACACCAAGAAACTAATCATTACAACAATTATTGGCGGATTATTAAAATCAATTTTGTCAATATTTACAAAACTATAAACCGAGGTGTGAAAAAATACAACCAGGATTAAAGATATCCCTCTTAAATAATCTAATGAATCTATTCTTTTATTCATTTTTCTTTCCTATGTTACATTTAATCCTGATCAGTTTATTTGATCCTTTATTCAATAAGGACTTGCAAAATATAACCTCAACTTCTGGCTCAACACAGTGGTGCTTTGAAAATACTTTTTTTAATTTTTGTATTAATTGTTCTTTGATTTTTTCTTTATTTGAACCTTTCTTTAATTGGATCCTTAATCTAATCTCTGTGTAACTATCTTGTGTTGCCTGATATTCCTCAATGTCTTCTGAAGTAGAAATTATTGTTCTGCTGATGTAATCCTGGAATATAAATTGAGGTTCTTTGGTGTCCGTTTTTACTCCCCAAAACATATCATCTGCTCTTCCTTGTATCTGTTTAATCACTCTAAAATTTGAACCACAGCTGCATCTTTTCTTGCTTATGGTTATTATGTCATTAAGTTCGTATCTTATTATTGGTTGTGATTTTTTATGTAGGTCGGTAACTAAGAGTTTATGACATGGCTCACCGTCTTTTGTTGGCAGTCCTCTATCATCAAGGAGTTCAAAAAAGACCATATCCTCATTAATGTGCAGATTACCATGTCTACAGGTTAAAGCATAATATCCTTCACTACCTTGATAGACTTCATGAACCTTACACTTGAAATTTTTTTCTAAATATTCCTTAACCTCCGGGTAGAGAACCTCAGCATAAGAATATAGTAATTTTGGACTTATTTTTAGTCTTCTTTTTAGAAGTTCTGTTGCCAATATTTTCAACAGGCTTGGCGGTGCAGACACCACATTTGGATTCAGTTTTTCAAGCTGTTCTATTATTTTTTCTAGTGGCTGTAGCTGGTTTATATAAGTCAGCTTGTTTCCTGATTGATGATAGTTAAATGCCGGTGTACTTACTCTTAAAATAAATGCACCATTTAGTTTTTCTCCTTTTGGCAAAACCAATCTTGAAGCATACATTGCTTTGATGTAATTCTCTTCTTTTTTTGTGGTGATAACAATACCTTTGTTACCGCTTGTTCCGGAAGACATACCTATATTAATGCCATTGAATCTTGCTAAGAAGTCTCTGGTTTTTTCAACGTTCAGAGCAAAATGGATTAAATCACCCTTATTTAGTCCCAGGGTGTTATATTCAGTTAAATTGTCCATCATTATTTTTTTGTTGACTAGTGGCAAAGATGAATATTTGTTTATATCGTACTTATGGTAATGTTCTTTAAAGAATTTTGAATGTTCAACAGCATACCTTGCCATTTCTTTTGTTTTCTTTTCTTGATATTTCTTTATATTTTTTTCAGACCAAAATCTAAAACGATATTTTGATAAGATATAAAAAATGAGTGGGAATCTTGTTTCAAATTCCATTTCAGACCGACGCCTCCTTCCCATTTTTTAATAATTATCTAATTCTTCGAAATAAATTCAATTGCCTTTGGTAATATTTCATTAAAATTATCTGTATTGGTAATTGCATAGCGAAAATTGTATATTTGAGCAAGATTACCTTTTATACCTTTATAATTCTCTGTTATGAAATTATAGGCTTCCAAATAATCACCTTTCATATACATTTCCAATGTTCTGTTTATTAAACTTGTATAGGTTATTCTTTTCAAATTTATCTTCTCCTCACTTTCTTCTTTAACCATTCTCCTCTCCCCTTATCTGTAAGTTATTCGACAGTAGTCCACAGCCAAATTACCAATTTCTTAACCCCTTGATGCGTTCCCGTTCTATGCAATCCGGACATCGTTTGGGTGGGCTAAATCCCTGTTTTTTGTACCACTTCTGTTCACTGGCAGTGAATAAAAATATTTTACCACAAAGTACGCACTTTATCTTAATATCCTCCAACACAGGATATCTCCGTGATTCAGTGATGCCTAACTCATCTTTGTGCTCAAGTAAACGACTCGTCTTGAAAGAGGTCCAGAGAACGTCAATGGGTGAATTGAAAAATATCTTTTCCTGGTATTTAAAATCAGAATGGACCCTTAGATGAGGTGGCTCACCACACCCTGGAACGGAACAGTCAACTGATTGCCCCGGGCACTTTTTACGGTGGCAGATCCTGCCTATGATTGATACATTCTCATCAAAGAGAAAAACTTCCCAGCCATGATAGTGCCTGCTCATCTGTCGGGCGTACTTTGCTACAGCTGCAATCTCCTCAAGATTACGGATAATGATGACTAAATCAAGATCATTGGGATAGGGGTCATTTCCAGCCACAGAACCTATTATGGCAATTTCGAGAGGACTGGATAACTTATGTGTTTTTTCAGCAAATTCATTAGCAGCAACTCTGAGAATTTCATTCTTATTCATCTTCTTCACCTCATTAAACTACTAGTTAACATTGTGTTTAACAGTATCAACATATACGACGTTACGACCGAAGGGAACAATGTCCCGAAGAATAAGGGCGTAAACTCATGGTGAGCTTGGCTTTGGGGTCAGGCTTCACAACTTCAAAGGCTTGTGAACCAGCCACAGCACGCAATCGGTTGAAAACTTCTTTACTTCTTCTGACTCTTCACACAATACGGAGCGCAATATTCTCTCAATTAAGACAAATCCTGCTTCTTTTAAACATGAAATTACTTCTTCTCTGGTTGGAAAATGAAGAAAAGTATCCCTCTCTTCCATTTTAATGACCCTATCCCCAAACTCGTGCAAACTTTTATCCTGTATATGCAATGCCCACTTTTTCTTCTCCTCTTGCCAAAATGATTCATACTCTTTGCCGCTATCGTGGTCATGAGTGGTAAATAAGAAATATCCTTCAGATTTTAATATTCGCTTTATCTCTTTTAACACCTTTATGCGATTTTCCTTTCCCGGTATCTGCATTATCCCATTAAAGGAAAATAGTGCTACCTCAAAGGTTTCATCATCATAATCTAAACAAGCCGCATCCCCCACACTAAAGGTTATATCATATTTCAATTCTTTACTGATTCTTCTGGCTTGTGCTATCATGGCTTCCGATAAATCTAAGCCTTCTATCAAATGATAACCAAGCTTGTAGAGCCCTATGCTCGTTCTCCCTGCACCACATCCGATATCTAAAATTCGGTTTTCCGGATTAAAATATTTTTTAATCATCATCTTTTCAGATTCCCAAAGACCAATTTCCCTAACTGCCTTTGTATAATCTAAAACTGTTTTTTCTGTGGTAAATGATTTTCTGATAAAATCTGTATCAACTTTTCTTATTGTCATCTCTTTATAACCCTAACTTTAAAAAATTTCAATAGTATTTATAACGAATTTACGTAAATTAAGAAACTGTCTCGTCACCTGACTTAAATATCAAAACTTTTAAATATTATGTCAGCATTTATATTCCATCATTACAAATTCATCACTACCTATTAAAGTATCCTTTTGGTAAACATCGGTTATTTCAAAACCAGCCTTTTCATAACATTTGATTGCTCGTTTATTGAAAGAACGGACTTCTAAAGCAACCTTTTTACTGCCATGCCTCTTTTTGCACTCATTTTTTAGCAATTCCATAATGATATTGCCTAAACCTTGCCCACACAATGAAGGCTTTAATCCCAATCCAACTAAAACAAAATCCTTATTTTCTACAAATCTTATATATCCACATAAATTATTACTCTCATCAATAACGGCAGTAAATTCATTCTTTCTTTTTTCCTCTATTGTTATCCCCCATCTTTGTTGCTTTAGAGTATCCCAATCCGGAAAATTATAAATAGAATAAATTTCTTCGTATTTCCAACAACATATTTGTTTTGCATGATCTTCAGTTAAAATTTCTAATTTTAAATTCATTATCTATCACTTACTTTCTTTATAACATAATTTAATTATACAATATCATATTGTTGTCACATAGATAATATATATAATTCTCTGTAAACCGCTTACAATGAAATGATATTAACATAACTAAAGAAGATCCGGGGTCAAGCTTCACAACTTCCATAAATGTGATAATGGGGAAGGTTCTATTTTTGGCTGTTTTTTATCTTATTATTAGAAAAAAATAGAACCGTCCCCATTATCCTTTGAAAATTAAAATTATCTGAAGTCTTCAGAGTTAATCATTAACTCGATCTTATAAATCCCTTCTGTAGGCAATTCCCCCGCAATTTTAGCTGCTTTAGCGAGGACTTGACGGATAGATTCAGCATCTTTTGCATCAAATTCACAGTATAATTTACCTTCCTCGCGGGCATACCGGCTTCCAATCCAATAAGCATCAATTGTGTGATTTGCCTTCAGTGCCTTCGCAAAAGGTGTGGCAGCCTCCGCAGTTAACTCTTTACCTACCGGATGAACAACTAAAAATTTAGCCATTTTTTTCACCTCCTTTGTTTTAAGTCTGCCAGGCAATTGAGATGGTATCAGTCGACTCCTCCTCTACCTGTAAACGGGGAGCCAGTCTTTGTTTATCATAGGCAACCCCTCCTCATAGGGAACACTGGGGTCAAATCTTTATTCTTGACAGTTAATTAAACTATTTGTCAAGAATAAAGATTTGACCCCATGCCTTCCCATGCCTTCCACAACCGTCCCCTTTATTCCTATATCTTAATTTAAATCAAATTTAGATTATGTTATAATTAATCAAAATATTAATATTGTCCTGCTCAAATTAATTTTTTCATTTGTCTATACAAATTTTTAAGGAGGGATGGCAATGAGTCCTAATTTTTTTAAAAAATTATTTGGGAAAAGAGAAGAAGATTCCTCTGGACTTCTCTGGATTTATAGTCAGTGCGATGAATGCGGAGAAAAATTTAAAACACTTATCAGAAAATATAATGACCTTTCTCCCACTTATAAAGAAGAAGGACCAGCCTTTATCTTTAGAAAAGAATTAATTGGTTCTTCTTGCCATAATAGAATTAATTTATATTTAGGATTTGATAAAAATTACCGGAAGATATCTGAAGAAATCACTGGAGGTCATTTTATTGCCAAAGAAGAATATTCATCCTAAATTTTTTACTAAGGGCCAGATTATTTGGCTGGTTTTTTTATCAGAATAATAAAAATTCCTACTAACATCATTCCTATACAAAAAATCTGAGCTAAATTAAAAGGACCTAATCTAAAGGCTGCACCGGAAATCGGTTCTCGAACAAATTCGATAAAAAAACGAGCTAAACCATATCCTATAAGATAAAGAGAAAGAAAAAAACCATCAAAATATTTTCTTTTCCTTATCCTCCAAAAAATCAAAAATAAGAATATCCCTTCAAAAAAAGCTTCGTAAAGCTGAGAGGGATGCCTTAATTGATGAGTAGGGTCTAAAGGAAAATACATCCCCCAGGGTAAGGTAGTAACCCGACCATAAAGCTCACCGTTTATAAAATTACCTAATCTGCCAAAGGCATAGCCTAAAGGAATAGCAGGAACAAAAAGGTCAGCAAAATGCCAATGATTTATTTTTTTCTGATAACAAAAAATAATATAAATCAGTAATACAGCAATTAGCCCACCATGATAAGCCATCCCTAAAATACCAGTATATTGAAGCCCATTGGAAAAATCAAAGGGAGAAATAATTTTTAATGGATTAGCTAAATAGTACTTAAAATCAGAAGTAATAATGTATCCTAATCTACCACCTACTAAAACCCCTAAGATAGCGTAAAGCATAAAATTAAATATAGTGTCTTTTGAATATTTAAATCTTTCTGTTCTAATTCTATAAACCACTAATAAATAAACAATAACAAAAGCTACACCATACATTAATCCATACCAATGGATTTTCACCAAACCAAAAGAATAAAATACTGGATTTATGTGCTCTGGTATATGAGACCAACTGAAACCAAAAATTTGTTCCATTTTCCTGTAATTCTTCCTAGTGTTTTGCTTCAGCGATAGAACTCCACAGAGACTACAGTTTCCTGTAAAGCCTCTGTAACATTCAAGGCTATGGGAGGTGAAGCTTTTTAAAAATAATTGACTTTTCAAGATATTGTGTTATTATTTTATAAAAGATAACACAATTATAGAAAGATTACAAGTATAATAAATGCTTGATTTTTCTAGCAATGTTCTTCTATCTGATGAAAAAATGGGGCTACACAATAGCGCCCCTTTAAAGATATCATTTTAAGTAACTGGTGAAATATATGTTTTTTTTAAGATCTCCCGAAGAAAGTCCGGAAAAACTATTAAACTTCATAGATGAATCATATTCAAAGGTGCGGATTCTCTGTTTGTTAAAAACTGCGGTTCATCTAGATTTGTTTGATTTTCTGGAAAATTTCAAGAGTGCGCAGGAATTGTCGAGTAGATTAGAGATCGATTTAACCTTAACCGAATATTTATTAAAGGTCTTTCGTGAATTAGATCTGTTGGAAGATAAGATTGAAGGCAATACAAATTATTATAAAAACAAAGAAGTAACCAACATTTATCTTAAAAAGAACTCCGAATACAACATTATTAATTCCTTGCAATATTACTTTGATGATGTTAAAAGCTGGGAAAATTTAGAATCGATTTTGAAGAATCAGCAGGGTTTTCATTCAGATATTCACACTTTTTTCCCTGAGGTTATCAATAGAATGGCCGATGAATGTAAATGCTGGGAATTACCCAAGATTTTAAATGAGATTTCCAAATATAAAGAATTTAAAAACGCCAGGAAACTCCTGGATTTAGCAGGGGGACATGGACTTTATGCTATTGGCTTTAGTATGCTGAACCAAGATATAAAGAGTTATGTATTCGATCTGATACCTGTCATCAAACAAACAGATAAATTTATAAAAAAATACAAGGCAAAAAACGTTTTTACCATTGCAGGAGATTTTTACAATGATGATATCGGGATGGATTATGACGTGATATTTGCTTCTTATAACCCGGGGGGAAAGAATCCTCAAATAGCCAAAAAAGTTTATGCTGCCTTGCGGAAGGGGGGATTATTTGTAGATAAACAATTTTTCTTGAAAAAAGAAAATGGTTTGGATGATTATTTAAATAACATGGAATGGAATTTTTCAAAAACGAAAGGCCTTAAGAAAGGGATGGTAAGGTTTACATTTAAAGGAGATTTGGATTTAGATAGTTATCTTAAATATTTAAAAGAATTGGGATTTGAAATTTTAGATACCGTTAGCATTCAACAATTGTTAGGATTTGGATGTCCTTCGGCAAAAATGATTATCGCCAAGAAATAATAGCAACACTGCTTTTTAATTTAATTTTTTAGTCATTTTTAAAGAAGGCTTTTATTTTTGTAAATATGGTGTTACTTTTTTGATAAATATAATATTTATCAAATTATAAAATATAAAATCATGGAGGTTATGGAAGAGAATGAAAAGAAATAAAACCTTGATAAATGGTATATTATTGAGTATGTTAATAATTGTATTTCTGGCAGCTAATGCCCTGAGAAGCGGAGCGAATAATACAACCGTAGATATCCAGACAACAGCTCAGCTGACAAGTGATAACATAGAGAGTATACAGATAGAAGACATCTTAAAAAGAAAGGTTGAAATACCCAAAAAAGTGAATAGAATTCTTGCTTTAGGATGTTCTCTTAGAGAAATTGTGTGTGTTAACGCAGCCGATAAAGTTGTAGGTATTGAGTATCGTGAAAAACCCAAAACTTCTGAAAAAGAAGGTGTTCCGCAGGGTTCAGATTTACCATATATGTTAGTTTTTCCGCAGCTATATGATTTGCCGATAGTTAATGTCGGAGCAGGTGGGAGTGACTTTAATTATGAAAAAATCATAGAGTTAAATCCGGATATCATATTTATTGGAACAAGCGAAGTGCAGGCAGCTGATGATTTACAAAAGAAAACTGATATCCCGGTCATAGCTCTATATACCAATGCCATAGGGACTTCAAAACAATACGAAATATTCTATAATTCCTTAAGAATTACGGGAAAAGTCTTAGGGGCAGAGGAGAGAGCCGAAGAATTGATTGATATTATGGAGAACTATTTCCAGGATCTGAATGAAAGAGTAAAAAATATCCCCGATAGCGAAAAACCAAGTGTCTATATTGGTGGAAGAGCTTTTTATGGTTCCCATGGTATTTCCGGAACCGATCCTCAGTGGCCACCTTTTAATTTAATTAAGGCGAAAAACGTTGCTTCTAGTTTGTCGGATATAAGTTGTGGAATGAGTATTGATAAAGAAGCACTAATAGGATGGAATCCCGGTACGATCTTTATATCTCCTGTCTCCTTATCTATCATAAATAACGAATTAAAATCTACTCCTTACCAAGATTTAAAAGCAGTTAAGGAGAAAAGGGTATATTATGTCCTTCCCTATTGCTGGTATTCCTACAACAAAGAAAATGCGATTGCAGACGCTTATTTTGTAGGAAAAATTCTTTACCCAGATGTATTTGAAGATATTGAAATTGATAAAAAAGGTGTTGAGATATTTGAGAAGTTCTATGGTAAAAATGGGGAAGATACCTATTATAAACTAAAAGATAAATATAATGCTTTCAGAAAAGTAGAATAAGAAAATATTAAAATAAAATTTTAATGAGGTAGACAACCATAAATATTATTGAAAAATATAAAGAATATAGTAGAAAAAAAATAGTAATTGGATGTATTTTACTTATTATTTTGCTTCTGAGTAGTATATATTCTCTATCTATTGGAGGATATAAATTATCATTAACTCAAATCTATCATTCATTAACCGGCAATGGTGATAATGCTACAAATTTAATTATTTGGAATATACGCTTGCCAAGGATTGTGGCAGCAATCGTTGCCGGTATTTCATTGGCAGTCTCGGGCGCGGTTATGCAGTGTACTCTAAGGAATCCGCTTGCTTCTCCCTATACCATAGGAATATCTTATGGAGCAATGTTCGGAGCTGCCTTTGCAATAATATTTTTTGATGTAGGCGGAGCGGAAAGTACAGGAAAAATTTTTGTGAATAGTCCTTATGTAGTAACAGTTTTTGCCTTTATAGGGGCATTGATGGCTGTTTTGATTATACTTTTACTTGCAAAGTTGAGAAGGTTGACGCCTGAGGCAATGATTTTAGCTGGTATCGCCATTGGTTCTTTATTTTCGGCAGGGACTATGGTTATGCAGTACTTTGCCAATGACTTGCAGTTAGCATCAATGGTCTATTGGACTTTTGGAGATTTGGGAAGACCTCTTTGGGTGGAAGTTGGTATTATGACTGTCATAATGGTTTTTTCGTTAATTTATTTTATCTACAAACGTTGGGATTATAATGCCTTGGAAAGTGGAGAAGAAAGTGCAAAATCGTTGGGAGTCAATACGGAGAGGACAAGACTGTGGGGGATGCTCGTGGCTTCACTATTAGTTTCAGTTAATGTTGCATTTTTAGGTATCATTGGATTTGTCGGATTAATATGCCCTCATATGGTGAGAATATTTATGGGAGGGGATTACAGATTTATAATTCCCATATCGGCTTTGTTTGGTGCGATTTTATTATTAATCTCAGATACCGTTGCCAGGACGATAATATCTCCCATTGTATTGCCGGTTGGTATATTAACTTCCTTTATGGGAGCACCTGTATTTCTTTATTTACTGGTAAAAATGTATAAGCAATAAAAGAGGGCAAGTAAACCATAACCAGAGTAAGATAGTAAAAAATAAAATAAGAAATAAGGAAAATGTTCACTATGATTCTTTCGGTTGATGGAGTTGAATTTTCATATAAAAGTAAAAAAGTTCTGGAAAATATAAAATTTAAAGTGGATAAAGGTGATGTTGTTTCTGTTCTCGGAATTAATGGAGCTGGAAAGTCTACTCTTTTAAAATGTATAAATAGAATATTAAAGCCTAAAAAAGGAGCAATATTAATTGATGATTTTAACCTTAATAAATTAAATAGTTTAGAAATTGCAAAAAAAATAGCCTATATTCCCCAAAGCGTTAATGGTAATTATATAAGTGTATTTGATGCCGTACTGTTGGGGAGGAAACCGTACATAAAATGGGAAGTTTCAAAAAAAGATCTTAAGATAACCAGTGATATTTTAAAACTTATGAATCTGGAAGATTGTGCTTTAAGGTATACAAAGGAACTAAGTGGCGGGGAACTCCAAAAAGTAGCTATAGCAAGAGCTCTTGCTCAAGAACCTCGAATTCTTTTGTTGGATGAACCTACCAATAATCTTGATTTGAAAAATCAAATGGCAATAATGAAAATTATCAAAAATATTTCCAGATCTCAGAATATCTCTTCAATCGTGGTTACGCATGATCTAAATCTTGCTTTAAGATTTTCGGATAAATTTATTATGTTAAAAGATGGAATGATTTTTTCAGAGGGAAACAATGAAGTGATCAATTCCAAGAATATCCAGGAAGTTTATGATGTTAATGCTTATGTAGATAATTATAACGGAATACCAATTGTTGTTTTAGTTTAAGTTTAAAAGTAATTCACTCTGAATTTCTTTTTCTGATATCTAAATTCTCTTCCCAATATAATTTTGAAAAATCTTCTTCTTTCATTCGCTGCAAAAATACCTTACCATCTAAATGGTCATTCTCATGAATCTACTATTTCTCTTCCCTGATCAAAATCCTCTACTTTTTCTGATTTTTGAAAAAGTAATCTACCTTCCTCAGTCCCTGCCTGTTTTGGCAGTATAATACCCATAATTTTTACCTCTAGTTTTTACCTCCTTTCCATCTTATCATTTCTTTATTTCTTCCTTAAATTCTGGAAAATATTGGTTGATAATCCTTAAATTAAATCTGGGAAGAATAGATTCTTTAGGTTCTCTCTCTAATAAAAACTCAAAGGACTTTTTTATTAATTTCTCTTTGTCTATTTTACCTCCAGTTAAATCTTGCCAATATTCATCATCTAAACTTACATCATATTCTTTGCTTACTCCTTCCTTTTCCACTTTCACTGTGAATTCCTGTTGATTTTTCCTTTTAACTTCAATCATTTTTTACTCCTTTCTAAAATTTAATATTTGACCTTGCTCAGGTCTACCCTCATGGATAATTTTCCCCCGAAACCTGTTTATTAGATGAAAACCAGATTTCTCTATCTTTTGCTTAAGCTTTTCTGTTTCGATATGTTCAGGATAGACCGAAACTAAACCATGAGGTTCTTACTATTTCTACCACATCCAAAATCCAAAATAATCTGGCCTTCCTCAATGCCAACTTTTTTTAAAATCTCTTTACATCTCTCTTCTGTATCATCTTCTATTTTATTTTTCACTTCTAACCTCTTTTTAAAATTCTCTTGGTTAGCTTAAGAAATACTTGAAAATAAAAGCAATCTAATATAAAAATAAGTCTCAATATTATTGAAAAATATTAATTTCTATTTATCAAATAATTTTATAATGTTTTTTCTATTTATCCCGACTTCCGCACTTAAATTGCTGTAACTCGCATAAACACTGGATTCTTAATTTTTAAAAGGCACTACATTTTCAACTTTTCTATAATATAGGGAGTCATCGATCTTTTAATATTAAAGACCTGGTATATCTTTTTAGCCTCTTTAGACATCCTGGAGGGAAGCCCATATCGTATTCTTTTCTCTTGATCAAACAATATGGAAGTCTGTACTCTAATCAAGGTTTGTCTTATCTTTTCTATACTCAAGTTTTTGTATTGTAATTTAACCCGATATTGCATCTGTTTTACCAGAGAATAAGCGGCAAAACAGATAGCCATATGTGCTTTAATCCGGCGGGGCTTCCAGTGAAATACCGGTCTTACGGCCAGGTCGTGTTTGGATACCCTGAAGGAGGCCTCTACATTCCACAGGTCATTATATTTTTCCAATATCTCCTTACTTGAAAGGTGGGCATTGCTGATGACCCCGTGTAGCCCATCCCATCATCGATCTTTTAATATTAAAGACCTGGTATATCTTTTTAGCCTCTTTAGACATCCTGGAGGGAAGCCCATATCGTATTCTTTTCTCTTGATCAAACAATATGGAAGTCTGTACTCTAATCAAGGTTTGTCTTATCTTTTCTATACTCAAGTTTTTGTATTGTAATTTAACCCGATATTGCATCTGTTTTACCAGAGAATAAGCGGCAAAACAGATAGCCATATGTGCTTTAATCCGGCGGGGCTTCCAGTGAAATACCGGTCTTACGGCCAGGTCGTGTTTGGATACCCTGAAGGAGGCCTCTACATTCCACAGGTCATTATATTTTTCCAATATCTCCTTACTTGAAAGGTGGGCATTGCTGATGACCCCGTGTAGCCCATCCCATCTGCTATCTTTTAATATCTCTTCTTCGTTTAGAGAGATATCGCCCTTTACTTTAAGGTATTTTCGGTATCCTGAGTTTAGGAGATAGCTCTTGGGATTACTGCTTCTCTGCAGTTTTTTCTTTAATTTTTCTATCTTCTTTTCTCTATCTGATCGATCTTTTAGTGCCCGTTTTGCACTATAGTTTACTATTAATTTTTTATTATCGTAGGCAAAACTGGCTATCTGGTATCCGGGAGTTATCTCCTGGTAATTTTCAGGATTTAGGATTTCATCTTTTAATTTACTATTCATATTCCTCAGTCTTGCCCCTACTATATATTCAAAATTACTTTCTTCTAATTCGTGGGTATTAACATTAGATAACATCCCACTATCGGCTACCAGTACCACTCTCCTTATAGCGTATTTCTTCTTAATCTCGGCAAGGGCGGGGATCAGGGTATGACCTTCATAGATATCCCCGGGGAATATCTGATAATCTATAGGAAGACCATCGGTAGTTACCATAAGGGTAAACAGTACCTGAGGCTGGTTCGATTTACCATCTTTACTGAAGCCATTCTTTTTAAGCTCATCAGGGGTAAATGATTCAAAGTAGATAGTGGTGGCATCATAGAAGATTACCTCTATCTTTCCCCCAAAGAGGTTCAGGGTATTCTGGTAGCTTATTTTTTTTAACCTCTCTATGGCCTGATCATCTAATTGGTCCATCATCCTATATACTTTATCTAAATCGATAGTTAGTCCGAAGTCTTCTTCCAACATATCTACTGAGGCCCGTTTGCTTACCGGGTTGGCTATTCTGGAAAGTACTATATCAGAAAATATACGGACTGCCATCTTGCGTCTGGCCGGATTTTTAATCACCTTTTTATACCCCAGATCGTAAAATAGCCTGCCGTAGGCTTGGTGTATCCCTGAGATTAGCCTCTGTTCTTCTACTAGATCCTTTAAATTAACCTGGTAATCAGAATCAGAATATTTTTCCTTACTTCTTTTTAAGTTTACTATCTCTTCTGGTTTGAATAAAAACTGCTGACCCCCTGCTTCTAACTTTATTCTAATAGACTCAGCCAGCAGCTTAAGTTGGACTAGTTCATCTTCATCATAGGCAACTCCAATATGTCTTATGATCTTTTGAGTTACCCGTTCCCCTTTTCTTATAGACTGAACTATTTGCACGTATTTAGTAGCACCCTTATTTGATGTTTTTACTCTTGTAAACATAGCTAAAGTTTAGCATAATAATATGGTAAAGTAAAGCTCTTAATTAAAATATGGCACTACATTGACCTTTCAAACTGAAACCCCTTATTTTATTGGAGTTCTGGTTTTGAATAGGGGAAAAAGTGCGGAAGTCGGGAATATTATTGAAAAATATTAATTTCTATTTATCAAATAATTTTATAATGTTTTTTCTATTTATTAATGGATATCTTAAAGTTCAAATCTATTATTTCAGAAAAACCTATTTCCTTTAAAATACTTTCTGCTTTTTTCTTATTCTTTATATAAAATAAATGAGTTAGGCAATTACAATCTGAAGAGCCAAAACCTTTTTTAACTATCTCACAACTTAGTTCTTTATTAAATACATTAGCTATCTCACACTCAATTGATTTTGGAATCGCCCAAATCTGCGAAACCCAAACTTTCTCATTCTCTAAGAGATAATCTATATGCCAATAGATTTTCTTATCTTTTCTCAAATGCCTTCTTAATCGGGTTTCCAAACAGCCCCTAGCTGAACCAACATAAATATAAT